>JBDTSN010000136.1:0-6145 GCA_039931145.1 Burkholderiales bacterium
CAGCGACTCAGATCGACGGACGCAAGGCTTTCGAGGAAGCTGTGCGCGCGGCGCTCTTCGAAGCGGCTGCTGCGGGCTGGCGCGAGATCTACTTGTGCGATCCCGACTTCGCAAATTGGCCGCTCGGTGAACGCGCGGTAGTCGATAGCCTCACCCAGTGGGTCGGCGCAAATCGCCGCCTGACGCTCGTCGCGCTCCAGTACGACGAGCTGGCACGGCGTCATTCACGCTGGGTGCGTTGGCGCAATCTTTGGGCGCACGCAGTAAGTTGCCGAGCGGCGACCGAAACTCCTGCTGACGATATGCCGGTGCTGCTGCTCGCGCCCGGCGCGCTGACGCTTCAACTCGACGACCCGGTGCGCTTCCTCGGCCTCGTTTCGCGCGAGCCGGCGGTCGCGGTGCTTGCGCGCGCGAAAGTTGATGCAATTTTGCAACAGTCGGCCGAAGCCTTGCCAGTGACGACGCTTGGTTTATAGGGAATTTCCCTTGGCCCGGTATACTTTCTCGCTGGATGCAGCACACCTTTCGTGCAAAGCGCTGCGGTCCCTGAATGGTGGGGCTCGGTATTGCAAAGAGTCCCCACGAACAGTCCCCACACACCGCCGGTGAATAAATTTCTGATCTTTGAATGAGGATGAATATGAACAAGTCGCTCCTGTTGGCCTCCCTGGTCGCTGCTGTAGCCCTTACGGCCTGCGGCAAGAAGGAAGAAGCTGCTCCTGAGCCCGCGCCTGCCGTCGTGGCGGTGCCGGCCCCCGTCGCCGAGGCCGCTTCGGCCGCTGACATGTCTGCTTCCAGCTCAGCCGACATGGCTGCTGCCGCCGCCTCTAGCGCTGATACTGCCACCACCGCTGCCGGCAATGCTGCCGATGCGGCTGCTACGGCCGCTGCGGCTGCTGGCACTGCCGTCGACGCAGCTGCGTCGGAAATGAAGAAGTAAGTCGGAATTGGGGCGGCCGGGATTCTTGTTTCGTACGCCCCAGGCCCCGCGCAAAAGCCGCCTTCTGGCGGCTTTGCTTTGTCGGCTCGCTTGTCGTGAGTGGACTCGTCGATCAGCCCTTCGGCGTTTGGCGCTCAGCCGAGCGCAAGCCACGGCGCCCCGTTGCGCGGCGTGGCGACGATGATGTCGTCTTCGGCGGCACCGCAGGCCGAAGCCAGCGCTGCGGCAGCGATCTGCGGCGTGTTGTTCTCCGCACTCAAATGCGCCGCAACGATGTGGCGCAGCGCAGCGTGGTGGCAGGCGGCGAGGATCTGCGCCGCAGCATCGTTCGCCAGGTGGCCGTGCGACCCGCCAATACGCGCCCTAAGCGATGCCGGGTAGCGTGAGCGTGCGAGCATGTCGCGGTCGTGATTGCATTCGATTGCCAGTGCATCGCAACGCTCGAGTTGCGCCAGCAGATGCGCCGTGCAGGACCCCACATCGGTCAGGATGCCGAGCCGGCGCGCGCCATCGCTGCAACTCAGTTGCAGCGGCTCCTGAGCATCGTGCGGCACGGTGAATGGGCGCAATTCAAGTTCACCGATCGCGATCGTTTCACCGTCGCGCGCGAAGTGCAGCAGATCGTCGGGCAATGCTGGCTCGTCGAGTGCGCGCCAGGTGCCGCGGCTCATCCAGAGCGGGATGCGGCGGCGGCGCGAGAGCGCGAGCGCCGATCCGATGTGGTCGCCATGCTCGTGGGTGACAAAGATCGCGGCGATCTCCTCGCTCGCGAGGCCCACGCGCGCAAGGCGCATGTCGAGTTCGCGCAGCGAGAAGCCGCAATCGACGAGCACGCGGCTGGCGGCAGAGCTACGCCGCGATTCGATTACCCAGGCATTGCCCGCGCTGCCGCTGCCCAGGCTGCAAAAGCGCATCGCGCTACTTCAGATCATTCAGCAGCATCGCGAGGATGCTCTTTCCCGCCTCGCCGGACGCCGGCAGGCCCTGGCTATCGAGCACGGTGACAAGGCTCTCCTTGGCGTCCGACTTGATCGTCACGCGATAGCGTACCGCCTTGGCGGCCTCGGAATCCTTGCCGCTCGTGAAGAGTTTGGTAAAGAAGTTCGGCTCTTCCTTGCCCGCAGACTTCGGATCGACGTAGCGCACGAAGTAGATGCCCTGCGCGCGATCGCGATCCTCGATCGTGAAGCCGCTGCGGTCGAGCGCAATGCCGACGCGCCGCCAGGCGCGGTCAAAGCTGTCGTCGACCTGCAGTGTCGGCGTCGCGCTGTCGGCAAGCATGCGCGCGCGCGGCGGCGTCGGCGGCACGCTCGTCACGAGCGCGGCGGCATTGGTCGGAGCCGAGGCGCTTGCCGCCTGCGGCAGCGGCTTGGCAGTGAGCTTGAGCAGCAACCGTCCGAGCATTTCGGCCTCGATCTGTGGATCGGGGGCCCGTGGCTGCCATACGGTGTTCGTCTTGTCTACCGTGTTGTAGACCTCTTCCATACTGCGCATCGTGATGTAGACCTCCGAGCCTCCGGTCGGCGTGCGCTCGACGCGGGTGCGGAACTTGTCGCGCTCGCCGGTCGAGTAGGCTGAATCAAGCACCTTGCCGAGCGTTGCGCGGATGACGTCTTGTGGGATCTTGGCGCGATTTTCGGCCCAGTCGGTTTCCATCACGCCTGCTTCGGGCAGATCGACGGTGAGCGCGAGGCCGCGCTCCTGCCAGAAAGAGCGCAACTGGGGCCAGAGCTGCTCGGGCGGGAGCGGCGTCGACAGCCAGCGATCGTTGCCCAGGCGCTCGATGCGCGTGCCGTCGACGTCGTTGACAGCGACCTGCTTAGGCTTTGCACCGCCGCCCACCGCTGCGGCGCCCGCCGTGCTTTGCAGAGCGTTCGCGCTGACGGCGGCGCCCTGCGGCGCGTAGCGCGGGTCGCGCGACAACTGTGTCAAGTCGGGCGGGATGTCGAGCGGCGCCGTCTTGTTGCCCTGCGTGCGGTAGTCGACGCTGTCGCCCTGCGTGATCTGATCAAACGAGCTGCAGCCTGCAAGTGCGAGCGCGATCGACAGGCACAGCGGCCGTACGGAAGTGGGAAAGGTCACTTTAAAAGTCTCCGAAAGGGCAAGCGTCATGCGCCGCAACAGATGTGGCACAGTCCGCCGGGCCGACGCAGTGGCCACGACACTAAAGGACGCCGGCCTCACGCATGGCCTGCTCGACGCGCGCCTGGCCGGCGGTGGTGAGCGGCGTGATCGGCAAGCGCATCGCGTTCACGCCGCGGCCGAGGCGCGACAAGGCCCACTTGGTCGGCGCCGGGCTCGGCTCGACGAAGAGCGCAGCGTGCAGCGCGAGCAGGCGCATGTGAATCTGCGTCGCCTCGCGCACCCGGCCCTCGAGTGCGGCGACGCACAACTCGTGCATCGCGCGCGGCGCGACGTTGGCCGTGACGCTGATGTTGCCCTGGCCGCCGAGCAGCATCAGCGCAATCGCGGTGCCGTCGTCGCCCGAATAGACGGCGAAGCCAGGCGGCGCGTGCTTGATCAGATGGGCCGCGCGCTCGATGTCGCCGCTCGCCTCCTTGATGCCGACGATGCCGGGAATCTGCGCCAGGCGCAGGGCCGTCTCGGGTTGCATGTCGGCGACCGTGCGGCCGGGCACGTTGTAGAGCACCATCGGCAAATCGCAAGCCTCGGCGATCGCCTTGAAATGCAGGTAGATGCCTTCCTGCGACGGCTTGTTGTAGTAGGGCACGACCGAGAGCGTGCAGTCCGCGCCGACCTTGGCTGCATAGCGCGAATGCTCGATCGCCTCGGCGGTCGAGTTGGCGCCGGTGCCGGCCATGATCGGCACCCGCCCGCGGGCATGCTCCACGGCGACGCGGATCACCGCCCAATGCTCTTCGACGTTCACGGTCGGCGATTCGCCGGTCGTGCCGACGACGCCGATGCAATCGGTGCCCTCGGCAATATGCCAGTCGATCAACGCGCGCAACGCGTCATGATCGATGCTGCCGTCTTCGCACATCGGTGTGACGAGCGCGACGATGCTGCCCACAATCGGTTTCATTCGGGTTCCTAGGAATCCCAAGATTTTAGCCGTGCTGGCAGGCTGCCCTGCCGGTCGTTCGCGACCGCTACAACGGATAGCGCACAGCGCCCGGCGCCGCGCCGTCCTCGCGCACCGCGGCGATGCGCTGCACGAAGCGCTGTGACCCGGCCGAAATGAAACCGTCCTCAAAGGCGATGACGCGCAACCCGGCCGCAGCGCGTAGCAGTTCGTCCGGCGCGAGCAGGAAGTCGGGGTTCGACGGCTTGCCGACGGTCTCGTTGCCGCGCGCGAAGGTCTCGTAGATCAGCACGCCGCCTTCGGCGATGCTCGCGACGAGTGTCGGCAGCAGCGCGCGCCAAAGGTAGTTCGTAACGACGACAGCGTCGAAGCTCCGGCCGGGCAGCGGCCAGGGCTTGGCTTCGATGTCGGCCTCGATCACTTCCACTGCGGCGCCAGGCAGCAATCGCAGTGGCGCGAGTGCCGCCGCGTCCCGATCAACGGCCGTGACCTGTGCGCCGCGCGCTGCGAACCAACGCACATGACGCCCCGATCCGCAGGCGACGTCGAGCACGCGCGCGCCGGGCGGCACGAGCACCGACCAGCGTTGCACCCAAGGCGACGGCGCGAGTGACGCGTGCGGCTGTGACATGCGCATCTAGTGCAGTGTTGCACGCTGTTCAGCACATAAAACCGCGTCTTTGGCCCCGTGACGTCGTTGCAAATCCTCGCGATACCACTCGGTATCGCTGCGGTTTGCGCCTAGCCACAGGCCCAAATCCATCGGTATTCTTAAGTGCCTCACAGCATGCAACACTACACTAGAAGCAGGCCCAGACCTGGGTCGCAAGTGCGAACACCAGATCCGGCCGCAGGTAGAGCGCGAACACGCCGAAGAGCGCGACAATCGCGAGAGACCAGATCGCAGTGCGCAGCAGCGTTCGTCGCGTTGTCATGCCGCCGCCAGTGTCGGGCGCGAGATTGCCGTCTCACGCACCGGCAGGTTGATGAGTGCGGCGAAGACGCCAAGCGCGACTGCGATCCACCACACAACATCGTAGCTCCCGGTGCTGTCGTAGAGCCGGCCGCCGAGCCAGGCGCCGAGGAAGCTGCCGATCTGGTGGCTCAGGAAGACGAAGCCGCTCAGCATCGAGAGGTACTTGACGCCGAAGATCTGCGCAACAAGCGCATTCGTCACCGGCACGGTCGACAGCCACAAGAAGCCCATCGCCGACGCGAACACATAGACGCTCGCCGGCGTGAGCGGTGCAAACAGGAAGATGACGATGGCGACGGCGCGCAGGATGTAGATCGCGGACAGGATGAAGCGCTTGGGCATGCGCTCGCCGAGTGACCCTGCAAGGTAGGTGCCGAACACGTTGAAGAGGCCGATCAACGCGAGCGCGTAGGCGGCGACCTCGGGGGCCAGGCCCTTGTCCTTCAGGTAGCTCGGCAGGTGCACGCCGATGAAGACGACCTGGAAGCCGCAGACGAAGTAACCTGCCATTAGCAGCCGGAAGCTCGGGTAGGCGAAGGCCTCGCGTACCGCGTGGCCAATGCTTTGCTGCACGTCTGAATACGCAGCCTGCGCCTTTTCCTTCAGGCCGAAAGCGAGCGGCACGATCGCAAGCGCCGCACAGCCGAGGACGACGAGCGCCGTCTGCCAACCGAGCCTGCCGATGAGCACGTTTTCCACCGGCAGCATCAGGAATTGGCCGAACGAGCCGGCCGCGGCCGCCACGCCCATCGCCCACGAGCGCTTCTCGGGTGCGACGTTGCGGCCGACGACGCCGAACACGATCGCATACGTCGTCCCCGCCTGCGCCGTGCCGAGCATGACGCCGGCGCTGCCGGTGAAGCCGGCGACGGTCTGTGAGACCCCCATCAGCACGAGCCCGCCGGCGTAGAGCACACTGCCGACGATCAACACGCGCCAGGCGCCGAAACGGTCGGCGATCATGCCGGAGAACGGCCCCGCAAGCCCCCACATCAGGTTCTGCACCGCGAGTGCGAAGGCGAAGTTCTCGCGCGTCCAGCCGCGGTCCATCGTCACCGGCTGCAGCCACAGGCCGAAGCCGTGGCGGATTCCCATCGAGAGCGTGACGATCGCAGCGCCGCACAGCAGCACCTGGGTCATCGAGAGCCTGGAGTCGTCGGGAGACCTCATTGCCGCACTTTAG
>JBDTSN010000137.1:0-6117 GCA_039931145.1 Burkholderiales bacterium
CTTGCGCGTCGGCGTGTCGATGACTTGCACGCGGTGGTAGTCGGGCACCGCGAAGTTGACCCAGACCTGGCGGCCGTCCGGCTGCGCCATGACGAACACCGGCTGGCCGGCGACCGCAACGCGCGCCACCTCCTGCCAGGTGTCGGTATCGACGACGAGCACCTCATGGCGGCCGATCGCAGGCAGCCAGGCGTAGCGCCCGGCGACCGCCCAGCCGCGCAGGTGTGGCATCTTGAAGACCGGCAGCGGCGTCTCGCCCCGGCCATAACCGGCGAGGACGCGGCGCACTTTCGGCTCGGCGGCCCACAAGTCGATCATCGCCAGGCCGTCCTCGCCGAAAAGACCGGCGATGTAGTAGCGGCCATCGGGCGTGACGAGCGCGTCGTAGGGCTGGTGGCCGATCTGCGTGAATTTCGTGAGCTTCGGCGGGCCGGGTTGCGACAGATCGGCGATCCAGATCTGATCCGCGTCGAAGAGCGAGAAGATGAAACGCTTGCCGGGCAGCTCGGCGAGGCCGACGACGCGCGAGCGTTTGGCCCCCGAACCCGGCGCATCGAAGGTCGCCGGAATGTCGGCGACAAGAGCGAGCGTCTTCGCGTCGAACACCTTGACGCCACCGGGAACGTAGTTCTGCGCCGCGACGAGCTTGCCGTCCTGCGAGATTGCGCCGCCGATGCTGTTGCCGGCCTGCTGCACGCGGCCCTCGATGCGGCGCGTCAGCAGGTTTACTTTGGTGAGCGCGCCGTCGCGCCCGAACACATACGCCGTCGCACCGTCACGCCCGTAGACGACCGACGCATGCGACAGATCGCCGAGCCCGTCGATCGCGCCGAGGGCACGCATCTCGCTCGTGTTGACGACCGTCAGCGTGCCGTCGGCGCGGCCGACAACGACGCCGAGGTCGCCACTGCCGACAGGATTCATCAACGCTGGCGGCGCCGCAGCGCAAGCCATAAGCAGCAGCGCGGCGAAAGGCCATGAGGCCTTTCTCATGCCCCGCATGAGCAGGGAGCGGATCACTTCGACACCTTGGTTTCTTGCGGAAAGCCGGCGCGCAACTGCTGCGCGATCCACAGCGCGTCGGATTCGCTGAGCATCGACTTCCACGGCGGCATCGGCGTTCCGGGCCGCCCGTCGAGCGTCGTCGCAACGATCGAATCGATCGTGCGATCGTTCAGCGCCTGTGGCGTGAGCGGCGGGCCGAGCCCGCCGGTAAGTTGCAGTCCGTGGCAGGCGCCGCAGTCCTGACGCACGATGTGCACCAGCGCCTGCTGGCGCTCCGGCGTCACAAGCCGTTGCTGGCGCTCCGGAGTCACCTGTGCCTGCGCCGCGCCGGCCGCGACAAGTGCCGCGGCGAGCGCCGACAGCGGCCGGGGGCGCATGACCGCTTCAATCGATCAGGGCTACTTCAGACTCAGGATGTACTCGATCGCGGTCTTCAAGTCGGCATCGCTGATCTTGCTCACCGGGTTCGGCGACATCGGCACCGGGCCCCAGACTCCTGAGCCACCCTTGCGTACCTTCTCGGTCAGCTTGGCCACTGCATCGGGCTGGCCTTTGTACTTGGCCGCGACGTCCTTGTACGACGGGCCGACGATCTTCTTGTCGTCCGAATGGCAGGCCAGGCAACCGGCCTTCTTCATCGCTTCGGTGTCCGAAGCACGCGCGCTTGCCGTAATGAAGCACGCGGCGAGCGCAACGGCAGTGATTGGCAGCAGATTCTTCATTTTCGGGTCAATCCTTTTCGAGGGTGTGGTTCACGTCAATGGCCCGGCGGCGCCGGGCACTCCACGCTTGTCGAGCAAGCACGCCAGCATACAGCCAGCGGCTTGCTTTCTCGCCATCAATACACGTCGTGCTGAGTGTTATAGACGTTGAAGTGGCCGGTCGGGGTGATCAGCTTCGGGTCCTTGATGACCTTCTTCAACTTCAAGGTCTTGTCGTCGACGACGACGAGCGCGCTCACCTTGTCCTTCGCCGACCAGACCGAGAACCAGACCTCGTCGCCCGCCTTGTTGTACTCCGGCTGCACGACGCGCTTGGCGCCGTCGTCCGTGATGCCTGCCCATTCGGCGATCGGCAACACGGTGTAGCCCTTGTCGAGGTTGTTGATGTCAAAGACGACCGCCGCCTGCGAGATCTTCGGATCCGGATTGAGCGGCGCATCCGAATACAGATGCTTGCTCTTCGGGTGACTCTTGATGAAGAGCGCACCACCGCCCGGACCCTTGAGCGTCTCCACGACCTTGAACGCGTATTGCTTGTGGCCCTTCGGGTCGGTGCCGATCAGCGAGATCGTCTCGTCACCGAGATGCCCGGTGGCCCAGACCGGCCCGTACTTGGGGTGAATGAAGTTGGCGCCACGTCCCGGGTGCGGGATCTTGCCCACCTCGACAATTGCCGCGAGCTTGTCGTCCTTCGCATCGATCACCGAGATCTTGTTGCTGTTGTTGGCAGCAACCATGAAGTAGCGCTTCGAGCTGTCGAATCCACCATCATGCAGAAACGGCGCCGAGCCGATCTCGGTGATCCTGAGCGCGTCGAGGTTCGTGTAGTCGACCATCAGCGTCTTGCCGGTCTCCTTCACGTTGACGATGAACTCGGGCCTGAAGTGCGAGGCGACAATCGACGCAACGCGCGGCTCGGGGTGGTATTCCTGCGTGCCCACGACCATGCCGCGGGTGCTGACGATCTTCAGCGGCTCGAGCGTGTCGCCGTTCATGATCGTGAACTGCGGCGGCCAGTAGGCACCGGCGATCACGTACTTGTCTTCGTAGCCCTTGTACTTGCTCGAGTCGACCGAGCGCGCCTCAAGCCCGATTCGAACTTCGGCGACGGTGTCGGGCTTCTCCATCCACAGGTCGATCATGTTGACCTTGGCGTCGCGGCCGATCACGAACAGATAGCGGCCCGAGGCCGACATGCGCGAGATGTGCACCGCGTAGCCGGTGTTCAGGATGCTGATGATCTCCTTCGTGTCACCGTCGATCAGCGCAATCTGACCCGCGTCACGCAACGTCGTCGAGAAGATGTTGTCGAGGTTGTACTTGTTCATCTTCTTCGTCGGGCGCTTCTCGGGCGGCACGACGACCTTCCAGGTCGCCTTCATGTCCGCCATGCCCCACTCCGGCGGCACCGGGGGGGCGTGCTGGATGTAGCGCGCCATGATGTCGACGGTTTTCTCGTCGAGCTCGCCCGAGGTCAACCAGTTGGGCATGCCGGCGGGCGATCCGTAGGCGATGAACACCTTCAGGTAGTCGGTGCCCTTCTCGATCGTGATGTCGGGTGTCAGTGGTTTGCCCGTCGCGCCCTTGCGCAGCACGCCGTGACAACCGGCGCAGCGCTCGAAATAGGTTTTGCGGCCGATCTCGAACTCGGCCTCCGTCATCGGTGGCGCTTTCGGGTTCGCCGCCTGATGCATCTGCACATTCCGAAGCGGCGACGCGGCGCCCTCGTAGGCTGCTTCCGGCGCCGTGATGTGCCGCGCTGCTTCGGCCTTGGCGGCAGGCTCGGATGCCGCGGTCGGCAGCGCCTCGGACTTCTTGTCCTGCGCGTTGGCGACGAGCGACACCGCCGCCAATACAAGCGCGGCGAGTCGGGCTGAGTGCGGTATCTTCATATGTTCGTTCCTCGTGCGGGTAGCGGTTTTGGCTCTTGGCAGCACATGTCTTCCACCCATGCAAGGTGAGCTCGGCGGCGGCTGCGGATCGGCATCGCGAGCATGGCTATCGTCAGCGTGGGCCGCATGCGCAGCCTTGAAGTAGGTCAAGGACGGCAAGGGCTCCATGTTCTGAGAATGGTTTTGTTGCGCTGCATCAACGATGCCGCGCAACCAATGAATAGAAACGACCTCCATGACGACGCTCGACGAAACACGCTACTTCTCGCCTCTTGAACCTGAGGCCAACGGGCTTCCGGCCCGGGTCACCCTTGTCGGCGCCGGCCCCGGCGACCCCGAACTGCTGACGCTGAAAGCGGCGCGCGCACTTGCCGCGGCGCGCCTCGTGCTCTACGACAAGCTCGTATCCAAGGAGGTGCTCAAGCTCGTCAATCCGCAGGCCGACCTGATCTACGTCGGTAAACAAAGCGGCCACCACGTGCTGACGCAGGACGGCATCATCGAACTTATGGTGCGGCTCGCGAAATCCGGGCGCTCGGTGCTGCGCCTGAAGGGCGGCGACCCCTACATCTTCGGTCGCGGCGGCGAGGAAGCGCAGGCGCTCGCTGCTGCCGGCATCGCCTTCGATGTCATCCCCGGCATCAGCGCGGCGCAGGGCATGGCCGCGTACGCCGGCATCCCGCTCACGCACCGCGACCACGCAACGCAGGTCGTCTTCGTCACCGGCCATCTGCGCGACGAGCGCGGAGAGCGCGGGCTGGAGCTCGACTGGCCAAGCCTCGCCCGGCCGCACCAGACTGTCGTGATCTACATGGGCGTCGCAACACTGCCGATCGTGTGCGAGCGGCTCGTGCTGCACGGCCTGCCCGCCGACACGCCTGCCGCCGTGATCGAGAACGTCACGTTGCCGACCCAACGCACCGTCGCCGGAACGCTGTCGACCTTGCCGACGCTCGCGCGCGTCCATGCAGTGCGCGCGCCGGCGCTCGTCGTCGTCGGTGGCGTCGTCTCATTGCACGCCGAACTGACGCGCGACGTGCGCGCCGAAGACGCAGGCGGCGTACCGCCGACTTGATTGAGCCCGCCGCGGCGTCAGCGCCGCGCGAAACCGATCGATATGCCAGTCGATGGGTCGGTACCGCGCAGACCTAGTGCGGTGTTGCATGCTGTGAGGCACTTAAGAAAACCGATGGATTTGGGCCTGTGACTAGGCGCAAACCACAGCGATACCCAGTGGTATCGCGAGGATTTGCAACGACGTCACGGGGCCAAAGACGCGGTTTTATGTGCTGAACAGCGTGCAACACTGCACTAGGATCGTTTGCGCCGGGCCGCGAGCTGCCCGCGCACGACAGCGGCAATCGTGTTGAGGATGAAAGCAAGCAGCGCGAGCGCCGAAAGCATCCCACCCCAACTCGTCCATTCGAACTGCCCTGCAGCGTCCCCCACGACGCGCAACGCGAGCCCGGCGTGCAGCAGCGCGAGCGGCGCGTAGAAAAGCGGGTGGTAAGGCACGGCCACACGCAGCACGGCGGGAAAGATGATCGGCGCATGGCCGAACACCATCGCGAACACGAAGCCGAGCGTCAGCGTGTGCAAGGCAGCGTCGTACGACGGCGTCCCTGGCCACAGTCCGCCCGCGAAGAGCATCACCCCGCCGCCGATGGTCAGCCAGACGTAGCCCGAGAGCAGGCACACCGCGATGAAGCGCGTCAATCCCTTCTGGCGTACCGTGCGGCGCGCGATGTCGTGCCTGAAGAGCCAGGCCGCGAGCGCGACGAGCGCCGCGCCGAAGAGTTGCGCGCCCCAGGCCTGGCCCGAAGCGACGAGCCCGACGAGCATGGCGACGAGCACCGCGCCGAACAGGCGCTGCGCCGCTCTCGACGGCGGCATGAAGCGCGAGAGTTCGAGCCGCTCGCCGGCGATCGTGACGATCAGGAATGCCAGCCACCACGGCGCGATGACAGGCATCGCGGCGCCGAGCGCCCACAGCAGGTTGCCGACGAGCCACGCTGCCGCACCGGCCGCGATCGTCAGCGTGAAGAGCGCGCGCTGGCGGCGCAGGATGTCCGCCGACCCGATGAGCAGCACCGCGCTCGCACCGACATAGAGCAAGGCCGCGGCCTCGATCTCGCCGTGTATCGCGGCGACCGTCGCGAGCCCGGCGGCGAGCGGGCCGGTGTAGGCCCACAAGCGGCCGATTGCAACCGCGCGCTCGAGCGAGATGACGACGCCGAAGAAGCCGCTGACCATCAGCGTCCCATGCAGCGTCGCCGCCGACGCAACGATCAGCGGCATCGGCCACGCAAGGCGCGCAAGACCGGCGCCGACGCCGGCAAAGAGGCCGATGAACCCGAGGATCAGCAGCGGCACGCGCCACGGCGGCGGCAGGCCGCCGGTGCGCGCACCCTCAGCCATCAGAGCTTCCAGCCGAAGAATTCGCGCGCCATGCCGCTCATCTTGTCGGGCGTCCACGGCGGGTCCCAGACGAGGCGCAG
>JBDTSN010000138.1:0-6100 GCA_039931145.1 Burkholderiales bacterium
AGCGACATCGACAAGCTGATCAAGAAGAAGATCGACATCGAGCCGCTCGAGCTCGACGACGAACCCGCGCCGCGCTTCGAGCGGCCGCGCCGCCGGCCAGACGACGATGGCGAGCGTGTTGAATCACGACGCGGCGGCGGCCGATCAGCCTATGCGGCGCCGCGAGCCGGATCGAGTGACCCGTTCTTTGACCGGCCGTATGAGCCAAATGCATCGACCGACAAGCCGGCGTGGGAGAAAGCTGCTGCGGCGCCCGTGGTGCGCGGCCTGTCGCCCAACATCAAGCCCAAGCGGCGCGTTGCCGCGCTGTTCGGCGGCAAACCGGCGGACTGACGGCTGACTGGCGGCGCTGACTATCAGCCCGCCTGCAGCGCGAAGACTGCCGGCACATCGGCAGGCAGCGTAGTGGTGCTTGCGCGCCACGCGGCAATGCTGTCGCTGCGGTTCCAGCCCGTGGGCAATGTCAGGCCGCAACTCACCGCCAGGCGCGTCGTCGGCTGCAGGTGGGCGAGCAATGCCGTCAGCAGCGCCATGTTCCGGTACGGCGTCTCGATCATCAATTGCGCTTGCGCTGCGCGTCGCGAAAGTACCTCGAGTTCGCGGATACGCGCCGCGCGGGCTGCGTCTTCGACCGGCACGTAGCCGACGAAGGCAAAGCTCTGGCCATTGAGCCCGCTCGCGGCGAGCGCGAGCACGAGCGAGCTTGCCCCCGGCAAGGCCACGACCGTGATACCCAGCCGGTGCGCAGCCTGCACCACGGCAGCGCCGGGGTCGGCGACGGCGGCGAGACCGGCTTCCGACACGAGGCCGACATCATGCCCGGCGATGGCCGGTGCGAGCAGCGCGTCGAAATCGGGCGCAATGGCGGCCCGGGCGCCCTTGACGGGCCGAGGCAACTCGATGATCGACAGGGACTGCAGCGGTTGCGCCAGCGGCACGACCGCGTCGACGCGCTTCAGAAAAGCGCGGGCCGTCTTCGCGCTTTCGGCGATCCAGTGCGTCAATGCCGCAGCCTGACGGATCACACCCAGGGGAAGCGTGTCTTGCAAGTCGCAGTGTGCGACGCCGGTGGCCACGCCGAAGTCGAGAGGCGTCGGCACGAGAACCAGCCGTCCGCAGTGTGCGTCGGTGATCGGGCTCACGACGCTCACTCCGCAAGCGGGTCGATGCCGACCGCACGCAGCATGTCGCAGGTGCGGATGAGCGGCAGGCCGACGAGGGCAGTCGGGTCGTCCGATTCGACGGATTCGAGCAATGCAATGCCGAGCGTTTCCACCTTCGCGCTGCCAGCACAGTCGTAGGGCTTCTCGGCATGCAGGTAGTGCTCGATCTCTGCGTCGTTCAGCGTGCGCACCCGCACCGTCACCGGCACGAGTGCCTGCGCCTCGTGGCCGCGCGCGATGCAGACCACGGCGAGGGCAGTGTGAAAGACAAGCGTTCGGCCGCTCATCGCGCGCAACTGCGCGAGCGCGCGCTCGTGCGTGCCTGGCTTGCCGATCGTCTGGCCGTCGAGCTCGGCCACCTGATCCGATCCGATCACCACTGCGGCGGGGTAGATTGCGGCGACGGCTCGCGCTTTTTCGAGCGCGAGGCGGCTCGCCACATCGGCGGGTGACTCGCCGGGCCGTCGCGACTCGTCGACGCCGGGTGCGTGTACCGAGAACGCAATGCGCAGTCGCTCGAGCAGTTCGCTCCGGTAGCGCGAGGTGGACGCGAGGATGAGGTCTGGTCGCTGCGGCATCCATGCATTGTCGCCGCGGCTGCAACACTACACTGGCCCGATGAAACCGCGTGAACACGATCCCCGCCGACTCGATGTCGAGCGCTTCGCCACCGAGGGCGGCCGGCTCGAAGGCGACTGGCCGCTTGCCAATATGGTGCGTCTTTGTGATGCCTGCCACGTCGCGCTTGGCCCGGGCGCGCCGGATCGCATTCGCTGGTCCGCGCGGGGCGAGCGGCGCAAGCAGGCGGCCGGGCAAGTCGCACATGCCTGGCTGCGGCTGATGATCGACACCCGCGTCGATCTCACGTGTCAGCGTTGCCTGTCGGCGGTACAGGTGACGCTCGCGGTCGATCGCTGGTTTCACTTCGTCGCCGATGAGCAGCAAGCCGCCGCGCTCGACGCCGAAAGTGACGATGACGTGCTCGCGAGTTCCCGATCACTGGACTTGCGCGAACTCGCTGAGGACGAGTTGTTGCTCGCCTTACCGCTCGTTCCTCGGCACGAGGTCTGCCCGCAACCGCTGCCGGCGCCGGTCGAGGCTGCCGGCCAGCACGACGATCCGGGCGCCGCCGAAAGCCCGTTTGCCGTACTTGCTGCCCTCAAGCGCAGGCCGCATTGAGCGGTAGTGCCAGCGACCTTTTGCCCGCCGCGCTGAACGCGGCGGCGGCGGGTCAGAGTGTTAGAATGCTCAGCTTTTCGCAAGCGGACTTTTGCGCGGACCCATGCGGGACGCCACGCCACGGACCCGCGGTGGCACTCATATTTCAGCAAAGCCGAAGCGCCCTGCGCGCTTCGCGATCGGGCGGCGCGACACGCGGCCGATCACAGGAGAACCTCATGGCCGTTCAACAAAACAAGAAGTCGCCCTCCAAGCGCGGCATGCACCGCTCGCACAATGCACTCGTGACGCCAGGCATGGCGATCGAGCCGACGACGGGCGAGACGCACCTGCGCCACCACGTCAGCCCGACGGGCTTCTACCGTGGTCGCAAGGTTCTGAAGACCAAGGCCGACGCCTGAGCACCGAAGGCGTCGCGCGCCGGGGCGACCCGGCCTGCGACGCCCCGCGTCGGATCGAAGCCGGCCCGCACTGCCCCCGACGGCGGTCATGACTACAGCCTCCCCCGAGACGCAAACGCCCGTGCGCATCGCCGTCGATTGCATGGGCGGCGACCACGGCGCGGGCGTGATCTTGCCCGCGTGCCGCGCATTTCTCGCCAAGCACGAGCAAGTCGAACTGCTGCTCGTCGGCCGTGCGGCCGATCTCGCGGTAGCCGCAAAGTGGGCGCGCTGCACGGTCATTGATGCGACCGAGGTCGTACTGATGGACGACCCGATCGAAGTTGCGCTGCGGCGCAAGAAGAATTCGTCAATGCGGATCGCGATCAGCCAACTCAAGGCCGACGAATCCGGCACGGTGGCGGCCAACGCATGCGTATCGGCCGGCAATACCGGCGCGCTGATGGCGCTGGCGCGTTACCTGCTCAAGACCATCGACGGCATCGACCGGCCGGCGATCGCGAACGCGATGCCGAATCAGCGTGATGCGTTCACGACCGTCCTCGACCTCGGTGCGAACGTCGATTGCACTGCCGAGCACCTGCTTCAGTTCGCCGTCATGGGCAGCGCGCTCGTGGGCGCAATAGACGGCAAGGACAATCCGAGCGTCGGCCTGCTCAACATCGGCGAGGAGGCGATCAAGGGCAGCGAGACGATCAAGCAGGCAGGCGAACTGCTGCGCCGCGCGGCCGAGCACGGGATGCTGAATTTCTACGGCAACGTCGAGGGCAACGACATCTTCAAGGGCACGACCGACATCGTCGTCTGCGACGGCTTTGTCGGCAACGCCGTGCTCAAAGCCTCCGAAGGTCTGGCGACGATGCTGTCGGACTTCATTCGCCAGGAGTTCACGCGCACGCTGGCGTCCAAGCTTGCCGCGGTCGTCGCGCTGCCGGTGCTGAACCACTTCAAGGCGCGCGTCGACCCGCGCCGCTACAACGGCGCGGCGCTGCTCGGTCTGCGCGGTCTCGTCTTCAAGAGCCACGGCTCGGCCGATGCTTTCGCATTTGAGCACGCGCTCGAGCGGGCTTATGATGCAGCGCGAAACGGCCTGCTTGAGCGCGTCCACGTTCGCATCCAAGACACGCTGCGGGCGCTTCCCGAGGCGGGCGAGCATCCGTCGCCCCCGGACTCCGACCTCACACTCGTCGCATGACTTCCGCTTCGCCACCCCGCTACACGCGCATTGCAGGCACCGGCAGCTATCTGCCGCCGCGCCGGCTTACGAACGACGATCTCGCGCGGCAACTCGCCGCGCATGGCATCGAGACTTCGGATCAGTGGATCGTCGAGCGCACCGGCATCCGCGCGCGCCATTTCGCCGACGACGGAGTCGCCTGCAGCGATCTCGCGCTGATCGCGGCGCGCCACGCGCTCGAAGCCGCGTCGTGCGGGCCAGAAGACGTGGATCTGATCATCCTCGCGACCTCGACGCCGGACATGGTCTTCCCGTCGACCGCGTGCATCCTTCAGGCCAAGCTCGGCATTCGGCACGGTTGCGCGGCGTTCGACTTGCAGGCCGTCTGTTCGGGTTTCATCTATGCGCTGACTGTGGCCGACGCGATGATCCGCACCGGCTCGGCGCGTCGGGCACTCATCGTCGGCAGCGAGATCTTCTCGCGCATCCTCGACTTCACGGATCGCACGACCTGCGTGCTGTTCGGCGATGGCGCCGGCGCCGTCGTACTGGAAGCGAGCGATGCCCCCGGTTTGCTTTCGAGTGAACTGCACGCCGACGGGCGGTATGTTGGCATCCTGTGCGTTCCCGGCACGCTGGCCGGCGGTCGCGTCACCGGCGATCCGCTGTTGAAGATGGACGGGCAGGCGGTGTTCAAGCTCGCTGTCGGCGTGCTCGGCGATGTGGCGCTTGCGGTGCTCGCGAAGGCGAATCGTACCGAGGCCGATATCGACTGGCTGATTCCGCACCAGGCGAATCTGCGCATCATGCGGGGCACGGCGCGCAAGCTCAAGCTGCCGATGGAAAAGCTGATCGTCACGGTCGACGAACAAGGTAACACCTCGGCGGCGTCGATCCCGCTTGCGCTCGACCATGCAGTTCGCAGCCGGCGCATCGCGCGCGGCGATACGCTGCTGCTGGAGGGCGTGGGCGGCGGATTCACCTGGGGTGCAGTGCTGCTCGATTACTGAAAGTGCCCCAGGGCCGGGCTTGGCCCAGTTGGCCGCCCGTGGCGGTCAAGGCAGGCGGCCCGGCATTTCCTCGGGAGCGCCCCCAGGCGGCGTTGCTACCGCCCCCCGAGGG
Organism: Burkholderiales bacterium; assembly: GCA_039931145.1. Taxonomy (GTDB): domain Bacteria; phylum Pseudomonadota; class Gammaproteobacteria; order Burkholderiales; family Burkholderiaceae_C; genus CAIKUF01. The sequence continues at coordinate 5,043 of JBDTSN010000138.1, forward strand.
GGTTGAGAAACGCGGGAGCGGCCCTTCGTTTTCTCAAGAGTGGCGTGCTTCTCGAAAACCGATGGACAGGAACTTGCAATGATCCCTTTCGCATTCGTCTTCCCCGGTCAGGGCTCGCAGTCGGTCGGGATGCTCGACGCCTGGGGCGAACATCCGGCCGTACGCCAGACGCTGGACGAGGCGTCAGCGGCGCTTGGCGAGGATGTTGCCGCGCTGATCCGCACCGGGCCGAAGGAACGGCTCGACCTGACGACGAACACGCAGCCGGTGATGCTGACCGCGGGCATCGCCTGCTATCGCGCCTGGCTGGCCGAGACCGGTCTTGCGCCGGCCATCGTTGCGGGCCACTCGCTCGGTGAATACACCGCGCTCGTTGTGGCCGGCGCATTGAGCCTGGCCGATGCGCTGCCGCTGGTGCGTTTTCGCGCCCAGGCGATGCAGGACGCGGTGCCGGTCGGCGAGGGCGCGATGGCGGCCATCCTCGGCATCGATGCGCAGGCTGTGCGCGAGGGCTGCGAGGCGGTTGCGGTGTCGTCCGGCGAGGTCGTCGAGGCGGTCAATTTCAACGACCCGCTGCAAACCGTGATCGCCGGCAGCAAGGCTGGCGTCGAGCAGGCGATCGTCGCCCTCAAGGCGGCCGGGGCCAAGCGCGCGCTGCTGCTGCCGGTCTCGGCGCCGTTTCACTCCAGCCTGATGAAGCCGGCTGCGGACCGATTGAAAGCGCGCCTCATGGAGACGCATGTTGCCGCGCCCTCGATCAAGGTCGTGAACAACGTCGATGTGCGGGTCGAGTCTGAGCCGCAGCTCATTCGCGACGCGCTCTATCGCCAGGCCTTTGGGCCGGTGCGCTGGGTCGAGGTCGTGCAATCCATGCGCGAGCAGGGCATCACCCACATATTCGAATGCGGCCCGGGCAAGGCGCTCGCGGGGATGATCCGGCGCATCGACGCCGAAGCCGTGACGGGCACGGTGCTCGACCCAGAGACCCTCGCCGAGGTTCGACGGCTTCGCGCATGAGCACGCCGGGCCGCTCCCAAGTGCTCATCCCGGAGCGCACA
>JBDTSN010000139.1:0-6061 GCA_039931145.1 Burkholderiales bacterium
CTCGCGCAGCAGCACACGCTGGCGCGCCGCCAGGCGCTGCAAGGCGAGGCCTTCGAGATCGACTTCGCGCTCGCCCTCGTGGCCGCAGTCCGGACAGGCGCAGACGACCGCAAAGGTGATCAGCGGATCGGCTTCGGCCAATGCCTGTGCCGCTCGCGCCATGTCGTCGGCGTGGGGCTCACCGCTCAGGCACAGGCTACCCAGCATCGCCAGTGCAGCCTCTTCGCGGCTCGCCGGCCGCAAGCTGCGCCAGGCGCTGAGGTCGGCCCCGGTCGGACGGCGCAGCACGAGGGCCGCGCCATCCCCGGTTTGGACCTCGATCGACTGGTTCGCCTGCGGCGCGGCGGCGAACGCCGCGTGTGGCAACTCGATCTCGAAGCGCGAACCGCAGCCCTCAACCCCGCACGAAATCGTCAGCGCCATTGCATCGCTGCCCTCGCTGCGCCGCAGCAGTGCGACCAGCGCACTCGTACGCTCGCCCACCGGCTGCTGCCACCAGTCGCTGCCGTCGGCCGACTCGGCGCAGGCGCTCAGCAGGGCCGTCACCAGTGCTGGCCGATCGCCGCTGCCGAAGTCGATCTCGAGATCCTCGGCGGCGTGGCCGAACGGGCGCGGGAGCGGGCGCGGGGGCGGGCGCGGGGGCGGGGTCTGCACGGCCACGGTTCAGCGTCCATCGCGGCGCACTCGCGTCAGCCGGCGGCCGGCACCGCGGCGCTCTCGTCCGGCTCTGGCGTGTCTTCGTCGCGCACCCAGCCCTCGAGCTCAAGCTTCATCATCTCGATCGCGGTCGCATTCGCATTGGCATCGAGATCGGGCACCGCCTGGTACTCGCTGACCCAGCAGCGGAACAGCTTGTAGCGCTTGACCGTGAGTCCGCGCTCGTTGTTGAGCAGCAGCACCAGGTCCTTGCGGAAGTTCTTCAAGTCCATGGCCGGGTCGTCGAGCGGATGAACCAGGTTGGCCCACTTCTCGAACTCGGGGTCGTGGGTGACGCCGCGCTCGAGCGTGATCGCCTCGTAGCTTGTGCGGCCGGGCGACTTGCGGTCGGTGCTGTTGTCGCCCCCCTCGCGGTGCTTGACGACCTCGGTGGTGCGCTTGAGCGCGCTCACCTTGCTGATGCCGACGACGATGCGACCGTCCCACATCAGCTGGAATTTGAAGTTCTTGTACGGGTCGAAACGGTGGGCGTTGACGACGAATCCCTTGGCCATGGCGGGCGCTCCTCAATCCGGATGTTCGGGGTTCAGGTTTGCAGATCGCCGGCGATCTGCTGGATCGTGATGACGACAAACTCGGCCGGCTTCAGCGGCGCAAAACCGACCTCGATGTTGACGATGCCGAGGTTGCGGTCGGCCTGGGTCGTGGTCTCCTTGTCGCACTTGACGAAGTACGCCTCCTGCGGTGTCGAGCCCTGGAACGCGCCCTGGCGGAACATGCCATTCATGAAGACACCGACGTTGAGCCGGATCTGCGCCCACAGCGGCTCGTCGTTCGGCTCGAAGACGACCCACTTGGTGCCGCGGAACAGGCTCTCCTCGATGAACAACGCGAGTCGGCGGATCGGGATGTACTTCCATTCCGACGCGAGCTGATCAGCGCCGTCGAGCGTTCGCGCGCCCCAGCAGATGTGGCTGTAGACCGGGAATGTGCGCAGGCAGTTGACGCCGAGCGGGTTCAACGCGCCGTTCTGCAGGTCGGTCAGCGTGTAGGCGAGCGACTGCACGTTCTCGAGCCGCGCCTCGGTGCCCGCCGGCGCCTTCCACACGCCGCGCGTGGCGTCGGTGCGTGCGTAGAGGCCGGCCACCGTGCCACTGGCGCCGATGCTGCGCAGGCGATTGCCGTTCACCGAGTCGGGAACGAAGGTGCGCGGGAAGTAGACCGCCGCGTCGCGGCTGCGCAGCGAATCGTTCTGCGAGAGCCAGGTCTGCATCGCGTCGAGCGTGGCCGTCAACTCGGGGATATCAACGAGCAGGAAGCCGCGCCGCGACGACATGTACGTCGTCGCCTCCGAGTAGAGCGCGTTCATGTCGGTCGGCGACAGGTCGGCCGCGCGGGGCAGGCACAGGATGTTGACGAGGTCGACGTCCTCGAGCGCGTAGAGGCCGGTCTTTGCCACGAGCGTGCCGGTGATCGGCGCAGCGCCGACCGGCATCGTGCCGTCGGTGCCACCGGCAAGGGCGTGCTGCTGAACCTCGACCGCGCCCGGCAGACCCAGATTGGTGAGCGTGGCCGCTACCGGCGCGCCAAACACAAGCGTTGCAGTCGGGTCATAAGCGGTACCGCCGCGGCCCGCGAGGACGAGCAGTTGGTAGGGCGACGCCACGCTGCCACGCCCGATCAAGCGCACCGACGCCCCCGCGATCAGCGAGCGCTCGGCGTCGGTCGTGGCAGACGCCGCCGCCGCGCGCAGCGCCTGTTCGAGCACCGGCCGCAGGCCCGGTATGTCGAGCGTGCCGGTATAGGTGACAGTGATCGAGCGTGCTCCGCCGCCGACGTCGACCGTCAGGCCGAACGGGCTGGCCGGCACGGCAACCAGGGGGTCGCCGATCGTGCCGGTCGCGGCCGGCCTCGGGAACGGCGCGACGGCCGGCCACGGCGTCGGCAGCGGGGTGGCAATCGCGTCGCGATCGAGCTGCACGATGTTCGAGCCGGCGTTGACCACGGCGAGCGCGTTGTTGGGCGCGCCCGGCTCCATCGTCAGATTGCGATAGGTCTCGCTGCGCAACACGCTGCGCCGGCCATTGCTGACCGCAACCTCGGTGACGGTCAGATTGAACAACGCGACCGAGTCCGAACTATCGTAGTCCACCTCGACCAGCAGCCCGTTGCCCCAGAGGCCGGGGTTGACTGCCGATTCGCCGCGGATCTGGCGCCCGGCGCGAACGCGGAACATGTCGTCGCCACCGCCACCGGCGGTTTCGTTGATCGTCGCCTCGGCCGTACCGGCGCCATCGGCGACGCGCACCACCCAGCATTCGCCGCCGCCGTTCTGGAAGAACTGCTTGATCCCGTAGCTGGCCGGGCTCAGCGTGTGGATGCCACCAAACTCTCGTTGGAAGTCGGCGAAGCCCAGGCACTGCACCGCTTCATCGAGCGCCCCGCGCGGAAAGGCGTCGACGAAGGCGGCAATCGACGTCGCGACGCCGGTGATTGTTCGCACGCCACTCGCTTTTTCCTGGATGTAGACACCGGGGTAGCTGACCTGGACCATGACTGTTTTCTCCTCGTCGACAACGACTGACCGCGATTCACATGCGCCAGACCGGCGCAACCCCCGGCGCCTGCGCGCCACTGCAATACAGCGTGTTGCCATCGGCGAGCGGCACGCGCCGCAACCGCCGTCTGCGCACCAGCGTCGCAAGCGCCTGCTCGACCTCGACGGGCGAAGCAACGACGCCGTGCGCCGCCAGCCACCAACGCGCCACGCCATCGGCCGAATCGGCCGCCAGCGGATTGCTGGCGAGGTGAGCTTCGATGGCCTCGATCAGCTCGGTGCGGTGGGACATGGGGGGCAGACACGAATCTGACCACCCTTGAATGCAAGCTTGATGCCAGCTACTTAGCCCGGCGACGGCGGCGCCTGCGGACTCATCCGACCCACCGCGAAATGGGCATCGCCGCTGCCGAACACGCATCGATCCGCGGGCTACGGCACGTCAGGCGCCACGCGCCTGGGCCGGGTCATAGAAGACCCGCTGGGTGAAAGACGACCCGCCCGGCTACGCACCCGAGTGGTCCTGGGCCGCGATGCCGTGCTTCTTCAACAGCTTGCCGAACGCACGCCGCTCCTTGCCGGCCAGGCGCGCCGCCTGGGTCACGTTGCCACCCGTTTCGGCGAGCACGCGCTGCAGGTAGCTCCGCTCGAAGCAGCGCACCGCTTCGGCCTTGGCGTCGGCAAACGCGGCGGGCGCCGCGAGTGCGGACTCGAGCGGCTCCGCGCACGCCGGTTCGTGAACGATCGCGGCGCCGCGGCACATCAGAAACTGGCGGTGCACCCAGTTCTCGAGCTCGCGCACATTGCCGGGCCAGCGGTACTCGCGCAGCCAGGCCCGGGTGTGCGGATGCAGCGGCAGCGGTTCGCGCCGGTACTTGGCGGCAAAGCCGCGGATGAAGTGGTACGCAAGCAGCTCGACGTCATCCTCGCGCTCGCGCAGCGGCGGCAGCTCCAGATGGAGGATCTTGATGCGATACATCAGATCGGCGCGGAATTCGTGCTGCGCCACGAGCACATCGAGCGGTCGATTCGCGGCCGCGATCAGACGCACGTCGGTGCACTGTTCGCGGGCCGTGCCCACCGGCCGGTAGCGCTGGTCCTGCAGAAAGCGCAGCAGCGTCACCTGCGCCTTGGCGCTGAGCGCGTCCACCTCGTCGAGAAAGAGCGTGCCGCCTTCGGCCTCGGCGACCAGACCGCGGCGCGACTGCCGCGCATCGGTGAACGCCCCGCGCTGCACGCCGAACAATTCGCTCTCGATCAGGGTGTCGGGCAGCGCGCCGCAGTTGACCGGCACGAACGGTCCCTTGCGCCGCTCGCCGTCGTAGTGAATTGCGCGCGCCGCGAGTTCCTTGCCGCTGCCGGTCTCACCCTCGATCAGAGCGGGCGCTTCGCTCGCCGCGATGCACACGAGCTGCTCGAGCATCGCCCGGTGCGCACGCGAGGCGCCGATGAGTTGGGCATTGACACCTGTGCCCTGCGGGTTGCCAAGCGGCGCACCGTACGCCATCGGAAGGTTCATCCTGGAAGTGGGTGGACGGGGCGTCCAGTGTACGAACGCTCGCTGCGCCCGGTCACTCCCTATGTTCCGGTTTGAATTGTTTCGAGCTGTATCAGCCCCGGCGCGCGGTCAGAACCGCCTGTGCTTGAGCGCCGTCGGAACGTCTGCACCGATCGCTCGATGCGCCCGCACCGCCCGTCACCCTGCGAGGGCGGCGACCACGTCTGGCGGCGCCTGCACGAGCTCGATCAGCACGCCCTCGCCGCCAAGCGGGAACTCCTCGTTGCCCTTCGGGTGGATGAAGCAGATGTCGTAGCCGGCCGCGCCCTTGCGGATGCCGCCGGGGGCAAACCGCACACCGTTCGCGGTCATCCATTCCACCGCCTTGGGCAGGTCGTCGACCCAGAGCCCGACGTGATTGAGCGGCGTCGTGTGCACCGCCGGGCGCTTGTCGGGGTCGAGCGGCTGCATCAAATCGACCTCGATCGCGGTCGGGCCTGAACCCAGCGCGCAGATGTCTTCGTCGACGTTCTCGCGCTCGCTGACGTAGTTGCCCTTCACCGTCAGGCCGAGCATGTCGACCCACAGCGCCTTCAGGCGTTGCTTGTCCGGGCCGCCGATCGCGATCTGCTGCAAGCCGAGAATGCGAAAGGGCTTGTTTGCAGCCGACATCATGCGAAGCTCAGGATCGGTTGATCGACTGCAAGGCTTTCGCCCTTCGTCGCGAGCAGTTCGGCAACCGTGCCCTCCTGCGTCGCGGTGAGGATGTTCTCCATCTTCATCGCCTCGATCACCGCAAGGCGCTCACCGGCCTGCACCTTCTGCCCTGGCTGCACCGAGATCTCTGCCAGCAACCCGGGCATCGGCGAGAGCAGGAACTTGCTCATGTCGGCCGGCGCCTTGAACGGCATCACGCGCAGCAGCTCGGCGGCGCGCGTGCGCATGACCTGCGCCTCGATGCTGCGGCCGTTGTGGACGACGTGATACCAAAGACCCTGGCGCTCGACCTGCGCAGTGAAGTGACGCCCGTTGTATTCGCCGGAGACACGAATGCCGCCGAAATGCCAGTCGAAGGCGATGCGGTAGTCGCGCCCGGCAACGCTCACGGTCACGACGCTGTCCGCCACCGAAAGCGTCACCGGGACGTGGCGGTGCTCGCCGCCCTCGCCGCGCACAACGACGACGAAGTCGCTCCCGATCACGACATGGTGCCCGGCGAGTTGCCCGCTGATGCCGATCGCCCGCTCGCGGTAGCGGCGATAGACGGCCCCGACGAGCGCGACGAGGAAGTCCGGGTCGTCGTGCGGCACGTCCTCGGCGCGAAAGCCGTGGGCGTAGTGCTCGGCGAT
>JBDTSN010000140.1:0-6057 GCA_039931145.1 Burkholderiales bacterium
CTCAAGCACGGTCGCCGCGCCGAGGCGGTCGCCCCAGGCGAGCGGGCCGTGCGGATAGCCAAGGCCGAGCGTGACGGCGCGGTCGATGTCTTCCGGCGCGGCGATGCCTTGTTGCGCAATGTCGCAGCCGATGTTGACGATCGTCGCCACCACCCGCTGCGCAACGGCGCCCGCGCTGTCGCGCAGCACGCTGACGCGCGCCTTGTCGCTCGCAAGCAGGCCATGCGCCGCGTCGCGCGCGGCGGGTGTCGTGAGCGGCGACAACACGAGGCTGCGATGGCGATCGTTGTCAAACAGCATGTCGAGGCCGATGCAGCGCGTCGCATCCAGCCCTTCGCTCACGCAGCACTCGCTCACGTCGTCACCGAGCAACGTGACGATACACAGCGCCGAGTCGCTCGGCCGCGCGCCTGCTTCAGGCGTCACGCCGAGCGTGGCGAGCAATTCACGTGCGCGCTCGGCAAGCGCCGGCCGCGCTTTGCTGACCCATACGCTCGAAGGCCGCGCGCCGGGCGCCTCGGCCTGCGGCACCGGCACGGCACGGCCGTCGACGTAGCGGTAATAGCCTTCACCCGTCTTGCGCCCGAGCAGGCCCGCAACGCGGCGTTGCGCGGCGAGCGGCGACGGCCGATAGCGCGGCTCCTCGAAATACTGGTGATAGATCGACTCCATCACCGGCACCGAGACGTCGAGCCCGGTCAGGTCGAGCAGTTCGAAGGGGCCGAGCCTGAAGCCGGCCTGCTCGCGCAGCACGGCGTCGATCACGTGCGGTGCGGCAACGTTCTCGCCGAGCAAGCGCAGCGCCTCGGTGCCGTAGCCGCGCCCGGCGTGATTGACGATAAAGCCCGGCGTGTCTTTCGCACGCACCGGCAGGTGCCCCATGCGGCGTGCGAGCGCGATCATCGCGTCGCCAACCTCCGGCGCGCCGCGCACGCCGTCGATCACCTCGACCACCTTCATCAACGGCACCGGGTTGAAGAAGTGGAAGCCCACGACCCGCTGCGGTTGAGCGCAGCCGGCAGCAATCGCCGTCACCGACAGCGACGAGGTGTTCGTTGCGAGCACGCATTGCGGCGTGACGATCGCTTCGAGTTCGCGAAACAGCGCGCGCTTGACTTCGAGGTCCTCGACGATCGCCTCGATGACGAGCGCGGCGCCGGCGAGTTGCGCGATGCGCTCGACCGGCTGCAGGCGCTGCATCGCGTCGCGCACCGCATCGTCGCTCATCCGACCCTTCTGGCGCAAGGTGTCGAAGGTCTTGGCGAGCGCATCGCGCGCCTTCACGGCGGCGCCTTCGAGGGCGTCGTGCATCAGCACCGTGATGCCGGCCTGAGCCGCGATCTGCGCGATGCCGCGCCCCATCGCGCCAGTGCCGACGATGGCAATGGAGAGGTTCTTGGAGGTTGCGTCGAAGGTCATTTTGGAAGAATCAATCTGGAATGACGGCTGTGACTTCGATCTCGACTTTGGCCTGATCTTCCATCAGCGCCTGAACCTCGACCGCCGTCATCGCCGCGTTGAAGCTGCCGATCAACTCGCGATATGCGGCGCCGATCGCGCGCCCCTGCGCGAGGTACTCCTGCTTGTCGGTCACGTACCACGTCATGCGAACGATATGCTCGGGTTTCGCACCCGCCTCGTCGAGCACGGCGCGCACATTTTGCAGCGCCTGGCGCACCTGGCCTGCAGTATCGGCCGACGGGAAGCGCCCCTCGGTGTCCCAGCCGATCATGCCGGCGACAAAGACCATCTGCCCGCGCACCTTGACGCCATTCGCGTAGCCCTTGGGGCGCGGCCAGCCGGGGGGTTGCAACAGTGTCGTCATGCTTTTCTGCCCCTTGCCGCGATTCCCGGCGCCACAGCATCGCCCGTCTCGCCCGCAATGCCGAAGCGCTCGATCGCCTGGCGCACGTTGGCCACGATCGGCCGCGACAATCCGTCGTCGAGCGAGGTCGTGACGATCACCTGGCGGATGCGCACGCGCACCTCATCGCCGTGCCGGCATGTCAGATCGAGCTTGATCGAGCTGCGCCCAAGCGCGCGCACCGCAAGCTCGAGCTGCACACGCTCGCCCATGCGGCTCGGCTTCAGGAACTCGCAATTCAGCGCGACTGTCGGCAAGCCGACGCGCTGGCCGATCACGACCTTCGCATAGCCAAGCTCGAGCCCGTCGTCGAACCAGTCCTCGACGTGCCCGTTGAAGAGGACGAAGTACTGCGGGAAGAAGACGATGCCCGCTGGGTCGCAATGCGAGAAGCGGATCAGTTGTTTACGTTCGAAGACCATTGTTTTCCTCTTTCACCTAGTTGGTATCGCGCAAGCGAAAGCGCTGCAGCTTGCCAGTTTCGGTGCGCGGTAGTTCGGCGCGAAACTCGATTGCGCGCGGATACTTGTAGGGCGCGATTGTCGCCTTCACGAAGTCCTGCAAGGTACGCACCAATGTCGCGTCTCCCGCATGTCCTTCGCGCAGCACGATGAATGCCTTGACGATGTGACCGCGCTCATCATCGGGCGCACCGACGACGGCGCATTCGGCAACCGTCGGGTGCATCAGCAAGGCCTCCTCGACTTCGGGCGCGCCGATGTTGTAGCCAGACGAGACGATCATGTCGTCGGTGCGCGCCTGGTAGTGGAAGTAGCCGTCCTCGTCCATCAGATAGGCATCGCCGGTCAGGTTCCAGCCGTCCTTGACGTAGGTTGTCTGACGTTCATCGTCGAGGTAGCGACAACCCGTCGGGCCTTTCACCGCGAGACGGCCGACGGTGCCCACCGGCGCGGGCTTGCCGTCTTCGCCGAGCACGCAGGCGCGGTAGCCGGGAACGACGGTGCCGGTCGCGCCGGGGCGCGCATGCGCCTCGTCGGCGGAGATGAAGATGTGCAGCATCTCGGTCGCACCGATGCCGTCGATGATCTCGATGCCGGTCGCGTCCTTCCACAGCGCGCGCGTCGCCGCGGGCAACACCTCGCCGGCCGACACGCACTGGCGAAGCGTGCCGCCCTGGGCGACGCTCAGGCGCAGCTTCCTGGCCGGTTCGGCCATCGCACGATACGAGGTCGGCGCCGTGACGAGCGTCGTCACGCCATAGGCAGGAATTGCTTCGAGCAGCGCGGGCGGCGAGGCTTGCTCGAGCAGCACGATGGACGCGCCGACACTCATCGGGAACAGCACGAGCCCGCCGAGCCCGAAGGTGAACGCAAGCGGCGGGCTGCCGAGGAAGACGTCGCTCTCGCGCGGGCGCAGCACGTGGCCCGGAAACGATGCGCACGCGGCCATCACGTCGCGATGAAAGTGCATCGTCGCCTTCGGCTGGCCGGTCGTGCCGGACGTGAACCCGAGCATGCAGGTGTCGACGGCGGCAGTGGCGACATTGTCGAAGCGGTCGGAATGACGCGTCATCGCCGCTTCGAGTCCCTCGGCGCTGTCGTCGTTGAAGGTGTGTAGCTGGGTGAGCACAGGCTCGTCGCGCATCGCGTCGCGAAGCTCGCCCTCAAGACGCACGTCGCACAGTGCATGGGTGACGCGCGCCTTGGCAAGCACCTTGCGCAGCTCCTTCGCGCGCAGCAGCGGCATTGTCGCGACCGCGATCCCACCCGCCTTCATGACTGCGAACCAGCAGGCGACGAGCATCGGGTTGTTCGGCGCGCGCAGCAGCACGCGATTGCCGGGCACGAGCCCCATGTCCTTGACCAGCACGTTCGCGATCCGATTCGCGCGCTGCTGCACGTCGGCAAAAGTCCAGGACAAGCCGCCGGGCGCGCGCAGGCAGAGCCTGTCACCACGGCCTTCGCTGATGCGCTTGTCGAGCAGTTCCGTTGCGCAGTTGAGTTGCGCCGGGAATTGCAACTCGGGCCGCTCGAACAGGAACTCGGGCCACTGCTCGGGCGGCGGAAGATGGTCGCGGGCGAAAGTGTCGATGTGGGCGGTGAATGTCATGTCGCGCCTCCGGTCGATGTTTCAGGTTCTGATCGCGATCTTCGGCGCTGGACGTTCGCCTGACAACTGCCAAGGCACTGCGCAGTACATGTCGGCACGGTGATCGAAGCCCTGCACTTCGTCATGCGATTCGTTCCTTGTCGTCCGCTTGCGCGACGTTGTGCGCCAACTGCACGCGCAGAGCGCCGAGCTGCTCGTAGAGTGCTTCGAGGATCGCACCATCGACCCCGGAGCACATCTCGACGAGCCAAGCCTCGTGAGCGGCGGCGATTGCATCAAAAGTCTTTTGGCCGGCATCGGTCAGGCGCAGCAGGAACGAGCGCCGGTCGCTCGGATCTTCTTCACGCGTCACGAGGCCTTCGCGTTCGAGTTCGTCGGTGAGGCCCGTCACGTTGCCGCCGGTCACCATCAGGTAGCGTGAAAGCACATTCATTCGCAGGCCCGCCGGATGGCGTCGCAATTGCGCGAGATAGTCGAAGCGAGCGAGCGTGATGCAAAAGCTCACGCGCATGCGTTTCCTGATTTCGGTCTCGATCTGTGTGCTGCACGCCAGCAACCGCAGCCAGACCTTGAGCGCGAGCCGGTCGCCGGACGCGGCGCGCGCCTCGTGGCCGATCCGCTCGTCGCCGAGCAGGCGCGGCAGATCCAGGCGCGCGCCAGCGTCGATTGCGGCGCCGCTCATATCGATTGCGAGGCGGCAACCGTGATCGCCGGTCCGATGGCGGCACACGCGCCGCCCGCCTTTGGCGCGGCATCTGGGAGCCTGTGAACGAATCCGACACTCCCACGCGGCGGGCTCCCAATCGCGACGCTCATCGCTCAGATCTCCATGGCGCGTTTCGCCTGCTCGGCGGCGCCCGCATCGGCCTGCGCGCGTTCACGTTCGATATTGCGCTCGAGCTGCGACTTGGCCGTAAGGTACTGTTTTGGCCACGGCACGGCGTGGTAACAAATCTTCGCCGCTTCCAGCAGCGTCCACGCCGGGTTCGCCAGATGCGGGCGCGCGACGGCGCACAGATCGGCGCGGCCGGCTGCAATGATGCTGTTGATATGGTCGGCCTCTGAGATCGCGCCAACTGCGATCGTCGGGATGCCGGCCTCGTTGCGGATGCGGTCGGCAAACGGCGTCTGGTACATGCGGCCGTAGACGGGCTTCTGGTCTGCGCTGACCTGGCCCGACGAGCAGTCGATCATGTCCGCGCCGGCTGCCTTGAACTGGCGCGCAATCTCGACCGCGTCGTCGGGCGTGATGCCGCCTTCGACCCAGTCGTGCGCCGAGATGCGTACCGAGATCGGCAGGTGATCGGGCCAGACAGCACGGATCGCCTTGAAAACCTCTACGGGGTAGCGCACGCGGTTTTCCAGGCTGCCACCGTACTCGTCCGTGCGCTGGTTCGTGAGCGGCGAGATGAACGCCGACAGCAGGTAGCCGTGCGCGCAGTGCAACTCCAGCCAGTCGGCGCCAGCCTCGGCCGCCCCAGTGGTGGCGCGAACGAAATCGGCCTTCACCGCGTCCATTTCGGCGTGCGTCATCGCGCGCGAAGTGTCGCTCACGCCTTCGAGATATTGCTGCGGCGAGGCCGAGATCAACGGCCAGTTGCCGGATTTCAGAGGCTGGTCCGCACCTTCCCACGCGACGCGCGTGGACGCCTTCGCGCCAGCGTGCCCGATCTGGATTCCGAATTTCGCATCGCTGTGGGTGTGAATGAAGTCGGCGATGCGTTTGAACGCCGTCACGTGCTCTGGCTTGTAGAGTCCCGCGCAGCCGGGCGTGATGCGACCCTCGGCGCTGACGCAGGTCATCTCGGCAAAGACGAGCGCGGCGCCGCCGAGCGCCCTCGCGCCGAGGTGCACCAAGTGAAAATCGCCGGCCACGCCATCAACCGCCGAGTACTGCGCCATCGGCGAGACGACGACGCGGTTCTTGAGCACCACGCTGCGCATCTTGTAGGGCGTGAACATCGGCGGCGGCGGGGTGGCGCCTGCAGGCACCTGCAAGCCGGACTGCTCCGCCGAGCGCTCTGCAAACCAGCGCTCGAAACCTTCGAGCCAGACCTTGTCGCGCAAGCGCAGGTTCTCGTGCGAGATGCGCTGCGAGCGCGTCAGCATCGAGTACATGAACT
>JBDTSN010000141.1:0-6019 GCA_039931145.1 Burkholderiales bacterium
CGCATGCAGGCCGAGGGCGACTTCGCGCTCATCGAGCCGCTCTTCTTCAGCACCAGCAACGCCGGCGGTAAGGCCCCTGCGCAGGCAAAAAACGAGACGACGCTGCAGGACGCGCACGACCTCGCGGCGCTTGCGCGCTGCGACATCATCGTCACGGCGCAGGGTGGCGAGTACACCAAGAAGATCCATCCCGCACTGCGCGCTGCGGGCTGGAAGGGGGTCTGGATCGACGCCGCGAAGACGCTGCGCATGAACGATGATGCCGTCATCATCCTCGACCCGGTGAACCGTAGCGTGATCGACGACGCGCTCGCGCGAGGCGTGCGCGACTATGCCGGCGGTAACTGCACCGTGAGTTGCATGCTGATGGGCGTCGGCGCCTTGTTCAAGGCCGACCTCGTCGAGTGGATGTCGTGCACGACGTATCAGGCGGCCTCCGGCGGCGGGGCCAAGCACATGCGCGAACTGCTGACCCAGTACGGCACGTTGAATGCAGAGGTGCGTGCGTTGCTGGATGACCCGGCGTCCGCCATCCTCGAGATCGACCGCCTTGTGATCGACAAGCAGCGCGCTCTCGGCGACGACGAGACGGCGCACTTCGGCGTCCCGCTCGGCGGCAGCCTGATTCCGTGGATCGACAGCGACCGCGGCGACGGCACCAGCCTGGAAGAGTGGAAGGGTAGTGCCGAGACGAACAAGATACTCGGCCGCGGCACGCCATTCGCCACGCCCGTGGTGCCCATCGATTCGCTGTGCGTGCGGGTCGGCGCGATGCGCTGCCACAGCCAGGCGCTCACGATCAAGCTCAAGCGCGACGTACCGCTGGCCGATATCGAGCACATGATTGCCAACGACAACCCATGGGCAAAGCTCGTGCCGAACACGCGCGAGGCGTCGGTGCGCCAGCTCACGCCGGTGGCGGTGTCGGGCACGATGGACATTCCTGTAGGACGCCTGCGCAAGATGGCGTTGGGGCCGCAGTACCTGGGCGCGTTCACGATCGGCGATCAATTGCTGTGGGGTGCGGCGGAACCACTGCGCCGCATGCTGCGCATCTTGCTCCAACGCTGAAGACGCAACGAATGCGACTACGTTGCCTGAACACAACGCCCGATCTCGATGGCGGTATCGGAATGTGTCTGTGTGAAATGTCAGGCAATGCATTAGCTTGGCACCCTATCTGCTTGATGTTATTGTGATTTGTGGCGCGAAGTTGGTGCTTTTTTCGGCTCGTTCGCAGCCCTTGCGGATCAAAATGCAAAGCTTCGGACAGTTCTGCCCCCGGGGCGTCCTGCACCTCCGGGTGGTACTCAACGCCCGTTCGATCGTTTGGGAGATGCCTTGAAAAGTTCGTCGCTGATGTCGGGGCGCTTCGCCCTCTCGGGGGTCGCTGCCGCAGCCCTGTGTCTGTTCATGCCGAGCGCCTGGGCGCTGGGGCTCGGGCCGCTGGTCGTCAAATCGACCCTCGGCGAAGGCCTTCGCGCCGAGATCGACGTCAGCAGCCTGACGCCCGACGAGGCCTCGAACCTGTCGATCAAGATCGCGACGCCCGAGGCCTACAGCGCCGCAGGTGTGGACTACAACAACATCCTGTCAGGGACGAAAGTCGACCTGCAGCGCCGCAGCGACGGTCGGCCGTATCTGCGATTGAGCAGCGACCGTGCCGTCCAGGAACCGTTCGTCGACGTGATCCTCGAGCTCAAGTGGAATACCGGCCGTCTGGTGCGTGAATACACGCTGCTGTTCGACCCGCCGGTGACGCGCGCACAGGCGCCGGCGACGCAACCCGTCACGGCGCCGGTCGCCTCGGTTGCGCCGCCGCCCGCCACTGCGGCGCAACCGCGCCCAGTAGCCAAGGCGCCGCCGGCAATGCCCGAGCCGCGACCGCCGGCAGCGGCACCGCGCGCGCCGGAGACGACGACAGCGATGCCGAAATCCGCGCCCGCCGCGCCGACACCCGCGCCCGCCGCAGTCGCTGAGCCGCGCAAGCTTGCCGCCGCACCGGCAACTTCCGATTCGTATCGCGTGAAGCGCGGCGACACCCTTTCAGGCATTGCATCCCAGACCCAATCGGAAGGCGTTTCGCTCGATCAGATGCTGGTCGCGTTGTACCGCGCAAATCCGCAAGCCTTCGTCAGCGAGAACATGAACCGGCTGAAGGCCGGCGCCGTGCTCAACGTGCCGCAATCCGATTCGGCAAAGGCCATACCTGATTCCGAAGCGCGGCAAGTCATACAGGCGCAAAGCGCGGACTTCAACGCCTATCGCCAGCGACTGGCAGGCGCCGCAGTTGCCGCGCCCGAAAGCGGCACGCGCCAGGCAAGCGGTAAGGTTCAGGCTGCGGTTGAAGATCGCAAGCAGTCTGCCGCTGCAGCGCCTGACAAGCTGACGCTCAGCAAGGGCAGCGCCAAGGCCTCCGCGCCCGAAGATCGCCTGTCCAAGGAACGCGAGGCGAAGGATGCCGCAACGCGTGCCGCGGAGTTGAAGAAGAACGTCGACGACCTGCAAAGGCTCGCCGCCGCCGCAGCCGCGAAGCCCGCCGTTGCGCCGACTGCTGCCGCGCCTGCTGTCGCTTCTGCACCGGCTCCCGCAACTGCGATCGTCGCCAAGGCGCCGGAGGCGGCGCCGATGCCAGCGTCTGCGCCCGCGCCTGAGGCCGCTGCGGCGTCGATGGCAGTTGCGACGGTGGCCGCACCCGCCTCGGCGGCACCTGCGCCGGCTCCGGCGCCTGCCGCCAAACCCGCCGCGGCGCCGGTTGCGCCGATGGCCGACGAGCCGAGTCTGATCGGCTCGATGCTCGATGATCCCCTGGCGCTTGGTGGTGCCGGCCTGGTCGTCGCTCTGCTGGCCGGTTTTGGCGTCTATCGCTATGTCAAACGCAAAGGAAAGGACAGCGGCGAGACATCGTTCCTCGAGAGCCGGCTGCAACCCGACTCCTTCTTCGGCGTCAGCGGCGGTCAGCGGATCGACACGCGCGAAGGTGCGGCGACCGGTGCGCCGTCGTCGATGAGCTATTCGCTCAGTCAACTCGACGCGATCGGCGACGTCGATCCGGTGGCTGAAGCCGATGTCTATCTTGCCTACGGCCGCGACTTGCAGGCAGAGGAAATCCTGAAGGAGGCGCTGCGCGCGCAGCCCGAGCGCATGGCGATCCGCGGCAAGCTGCTCGAGGTCTATGCCAAGCGCCGCGACACGAAGGGCTTCGAGCTGCTCGCGACACAGCTCTTCACGTTGACCGCTGGCCAGGGCGAGGACTGGGAATCTGCGCAGGAACTCGGCGCACAGATCGACCCTGACAATCCGCTCTACCTACCCGGCGGGCAGCCCGCGCATGGCGGTGATGATCTTCCTCATGAGCCACTCGGCGCGAGCACGATGCCGCAATCGATCCTGCCGTCGCCGTCCCAGTTCAATGCGATGGTGGCGACGTCGGCTGCCGCGGCGGCGCCGGCCGCGAACGAGGAACTCGACCTCGACCTCGATCTGGATCTCGACCTTGGCGCACCGCCGCCGCTGCCCGAGAAGACGCAACCCATGCATCAGACGCCAGCACCCGCAGCGGCTGACGACATGATGTCGTTCGACCTTCCGCTCGACGCGCCGTCGGCGCCCGAATTTGCCGCCGAATCGCCGCCGCAAGACTTGAGCCTGGCGTTCGACCTGAGCGACATCTCGCTCGACCTGGATGCGCCTGCATCGCCACCGCCCGCAGCGGCGCCTGCGCCTGAGGTGGCGGAGCCGGCGCCCTTCGGCGCCGATTCGCGCGTCTCGGAACTCCCCGAACTCGAGGATGACGGCGTCGATCCATTCGAGCGCAAGCTTGAACTTGCGGAGGAGTTCCGCCAGATCGGCGACATGGACGGTGCACGTGAACTGCTGCAAGAAGTCATCGCCCGCGCCGACGGGGCGACCCAGGCCAAAGCCCGCGGCATGCTGAACAGCTTGACCTGATCGACGTGGGCGAACCGCTGGTGGCGCGGCGCTCGCCGGGCGGGTGACGATCGTGAGAGTGGCGCTCGGCGTCGGCTATCGAGGCCAGGCCTATCAAGGCTGGCAAAGCCAGCCGAGCGGACAGACGGTGCAGGACAAGCTCGAGGCCGCGCTCGCCACCTTTGCCGACCGGCCGGTGCGCACGCTTTGTGCCGGACGCACCGACGCCGGCGTGCATGCGATCAACCAGGTCGTGCACTTCGACACCGACGCCGTGCGTGCGGCGTCGTCGTGGGTACGTGGTGTCAATCGTTACCTGCCGGACGACATCGCGATCCAATGGTGCGTGCCTGTCAGCGACGCCTTTCACGCGCGCAACGTTGCGCGTGGCCGGCGCTATCGCTACATCGTGCTCGAGTCGCCGGTGCGCCCCGCGCTCGAAGCGGGACTCGTCGGCTGGATCGTCCGGCCGCTCGACTCCGAGGCGATGCGCGAAGCGGCTTCGGTGCTGATCGGCGAGCACGACTTCAGCGCGTTTCGCGCCGCCGAGTGCCAGGCCGCGTCACCGGTCAAGACGCTGCGCAGCATCGAGATCACGCGCCGCGGCGCCTACTGGCGATTCGATTTCGACGCCAACGCATTCCTGCACCACATGGTTCGCAACATCATGGGCTGCCTCGTCGCAGTCGGCAGTGCCAAGCGTGACGCGGGCTGGCTGGTCGAGGTGCTCGAAGCGCGCAACCGCGCGGCATCGGCACCGACCTTCTCCGCCGCCGGGCTCTACTTTGTCGGGCCGTACTACGATGCGCACTGGGCCATCCCGGCCCACGTCCCGGCGAACGACTGGCCGCCCTGAATCATCGCTTCAATTGCACCAACGCACGCGCATCAAGATCTGCGGCCTGACCCGCGAAGCCGATGTGCAAGCTGCGGTCGAGGCGGGCGCTGACGCGGTCGGATTCGTTTTCTACGAGAAAAGCCCACGTCACGTCGGCGTTGACCATGCGGCGCAACTTGCGCGAAGTCTGCCGCCTTTCGTCGCTCCGGTCGGACTGTTCGTGAATGCGGAACCTGCACTGATCGATCGCGCGCTGACCGCAATCCCGGGGTTGCTACTCCAGTTTCACGGCGACGAGACGCCTGCGCAATGCCGCCGGTCAGGTCATCCTTACCTGCGCGCAGTGCGCATGGCGCCGTGTATCGATTTGCTAGACTACGCGAGGCAATTTCATGACGCCCGGGGCCTGCTGCTCGACGCTGTGGTCGAGGGCTATGGCGGTGGCGGAAAGGTCTTCGATTGGTCTCTCGTTGCACGCGACGTGCCCCGTCCGCTCGTTTTGTCTGGTGGGTTGCATGCCGCAAATGTGATTGCAGGCATTCTTCAGGTGCGGCCCTGGGCCGTTGACGTGAGTTCCGGCGTCGAGGCCGCGAAGGGCATAAAGGATGCCGCGGCAATGCGCCGGTTCTGTGAGGCGGTCCGCGAAGCGGATGCGCGCCTTGCCGATATCGAATCCTGAAGCGAGAACCCCTGATGTTGAAATATGAGCAACCAGATGCCCGGGGGCATTTCGGCCCTTATGGCGGTACCTTCGTCGCCGAGACTTTGATCCACGCGCTCGATGAATTGAAGGCGACCTATGCGCGCTTTCGCGACGACCCTGAGTTCGTCGCCGAATACCGCAACGAGCTGGCTCATTTTGTCGGCCGACCGAGCCCGATCTACCACGCAGCGCGCACGAGTCGCGAACTCGGTGGCGCGCAGATCTACCTCAAGCGCGAAGACCTGAATCACACCGGCGCGCACAAGGTGAACAACACGATCGGCCAGGCCCTGCTTGCGCGGCGCATGGGCAAGCGGCGCGTGATCGCCGAGACCGGCGCCGGCCAGCATGGCGTCGCGACGGCGACGATCTGCGCACGCTACGGCATGGAATGCGTCGTCTACATGGGCAGCGAGGACGTGAAGCGCCAGTCGCCCAACGTCTATCGGATGAATCTGCTCGGCGCGACGGTGGTGCCGGTGGAGAGTGGCTCGCGCACGCTGAAGGACGCGCTCAACGAGGCGATGCGCGACTGGGTGACGAACGTT
>JBDTSN010000142.1:0-5970 GCA_039931145.1 Burkholderiales bacterium
CCGAGTTGCCGGCCCTTTGCGTCCAATGGCGCGCCGAGTTGAAAGCGCTCGACGCAGCGACCGATCTGGCTGCGCTCGAGCGCACGCTCGACGAAGCGCTCGCTGACTACAAGCGCGAAGCCAAACTTCTGAGCCAGGCGCGGCGCCGCGCGGCGCCGAATCTCGGCGAAGCCGTGACGCAGGCGATGCAGCAGCTCGGTATGGCAGGCGGTCGCTTCGAGGTGACGCTTCTCAAGGGTGACGCGCCGCAATCCTGGGGCGACGAATCGGCCGAGTTCCTCGTCGCCGGGCACGCCGGCAGCACACCGCGACCGCTCGCAAAGGTCGCCTCCGGCGGCGAGCTGTCGCGCATCGCGCTTGCGATCGCAGTCACGACGAGCCATCGCGCTGGCGCCGCTGCTGAGGGCGACGCCAGTGCGGGCACGCTGATCTTCGACGAGATCGACGCCGGCATCGGCGGCGCGGTGGCCGAAACCGTCGGCCGGCTGATGAAGCAACTCGGCCGGGAAAGACAGGTGCTTGCGGTGACGCATCTTGCGCAGGTTGCGGCGAGCGCCGATGAGCATCACGTGGTCTCCAAGGCGCTGCGCGGCAACGCCACGCTCAGCACATTGCAGGCAGTGAGCGGCAAGGAGCGCATCGCCGAAATCGCGCGCATGCTGGGCGGCGAGCGGCTTTCGGGCACGAGCCTCGCGCACGCGCAAGAGCTGCTCGACAGCGGCACAGGGAAACCTACGGCGCGCCGAAGACTCCAACAGCAATGAACCACCCCAAGCCAAACACCACAGAGTTCGTTGAACGGGGCACTGAAAGGGCCTCGTTGCGCCAGGTCGTGCTCGTCACCGGCATCTCGGGCTCGGGCAAATCGGTCGCACTGCACGCGCTGGAAGATGCCGGTTACTTCTGCGTCGACAACCTGCCGCCCGAACTGCTGCGCGACTTTCTGCGCCTGGAGCACGAGCGCACCGCACGCCGCGTCGCAATCGCGGTCGATGTTCGCAGCGCCGGCTCGCTGCCACATCTGCTGCCGCTGCTCGACCAGTTGCGCGATGAAGGCGTCGCGATCCGCGCCGTCTTTCTCGATGCGAGCACCGACGCACTCGTGCGCCGCTTCTCGGAGACGCGGCGGCGTCATCCGCTGTCGAGCGATCAGCCGCCGGCGCCGCATGCGCACCGGCGCAGCGACGACCTACCCGACGGTCAGCGCGCGCTGACGGAGGCGATCGAGCTCGAGCGAGAGTTGCTCGCCGAGCTGCGCGAGGTCTCGACCGTGATCGACACCAGCCAGTTGCGCCCAGCCCAGTTGCGCCAGTGGATACGCGATCTGGTGCAGGCCGGCAGCACCCCGCTGACGCTCGTCTTCCAGTCGTTCGCGTTCAAGTATGGTGTGCCGCTGGACGCGGATTTCGTGTTCGACGTACGCGTGCTGCCGAACCCGCACTACATCCGCGAATTGCGACCGCTCACCGGGCGCAACCCCGAGATCGCAACCTACCTCGAGGCGCAACCCGAGGTGATGGAGATGCTCGAGCAGATCGAGGGCTTCCTCGCGCGCTGGCTGCCGGCGTTTGTCGAGGATCAGCGCAGCTACCTGACGGTGGCGATCGGCTGTACCGGCGGCCAGCACCGCTCGGTGTTCGCCGTCGAGGCGCTCGCGCGGCGCTTCGCCCAGCACGCGGCAACGCTCGTACGCCATCGTGAGCTCGATGCGCGGTGAGATGACGACCCCAAGCTCACTGCGTTCGCTACCCCACGGACCCGAAGGGGCCACTGCGTGGCTCTTTGGCGCGTCGGTACCTTCGGGCGGCCGGGCGGCGCTGACATGAGCACATTGACGCAGCCGATCGAGTTGCCGCCTTGCCCGCTGTTCCCGCTCAAGGCGGTTCTCTTTCCGGGCGGCCTGCTTGCGCTGAAGGTTTTCGAGGCGCGCTACCTCGACATGGTGAGCACCTGCCTGCGCGAGGACCGGGCCTTCGGCGTCATCGCGCTACGTGCCGGCAACGAAGCGGGAACCGGCGGCCGCGTTGCGTTCGAGGAGATCGGCACGCTCGCCGAATTGATCGACGTGGACAGTGAGCAGACCGGCATATTGCAGATCCGCTGTCGCGGTACAAAGCGCTTCAGCCTTCACGCGGCGCAACGCCAGGCCGACGGTTTGTGGACGGCGCCTGTCGACACGCTCGTCGATGACGAGACGGGTGCGCCGGACGAGGCGATGGCAGCGACGGTGCGCGGATTGGAAAGCGCACTCGCCGCACTAGAGGCGCGCGCCCCGGTGCTATTTCTGCAGCCCTACCGCTTCGACGATGCGGGCTGGGTCGCGAACCGCTGGTGCGAGATCCTGCCGCTGTCGCTCGCGGCCAAGCAAAAGCTGATGGCACTGCCGGATGCGGCGCTGCGGCTGCAACTCGTCGATGAGTTCCTTCGCAGCAAGGGCGTCGTTTCATGAAGCTCGCAAGACAAATCGTCATGGAGGCACCTCATTAGCGATGAAGCTCAGCACGCACACCGAATACCCCCTCCCCCGTTGGGGGAGGGTTGGGGTGGGGGCTGGCGCCGTCGCACTCCTCGCCACCGCCCGGCCCCCATCCCTGCCTTCCCCCAGCGGGGGAAGGAGTGAAGATGCGGTCGAGTGGCTGCTGAGGCGCGTCGCTAATCAGGTGGATGCATGAGCGTGATGAAGACCTACACCGGCAGTTGCCATTGCGGCGCCGTTCGCTTCGAGGCTGACATTGACCTGAGCGCCGGGACGAACAAGTGCAACTGTTCCATCTGCACCAAGACAAGGAACTGGAACGCGATCATCAAGCCGGATGCGTTTCGAATGCGTGCTGGAGAGAGCGCATTGAGCGACTATGAGTTCGGCCGCAAAAGCATGCATCACCTCTTCTGTCGAACATGCGGAGTGCGCTCGTTCGTGCGCGGGCATACCGCGGCGATTGGCGGCGACTATGTGGCCGTGCAACTTGCGACTTTTGACAACGTCGATCCCCAGGAGCTCATAGCAGCTCCCGTGCGCTTCGCCGACGGACACAACAACAACTGGGGCGTTGCACCCGACGAGACGCGGCACCTCTGAAGCTCCGGCGCTCCGGCACTTCGGCGCGGATGCCGATCCAGGCTACGTGTCAAGCAGTCGCCTGAGCGGCGCCGGCAGGGCGATTCCCGGCAACGCGACGCGCTCGATCCAGCGTCCGGGCTCGGGAAGCTGAGCCAAAGGTTTGCGCGCCAGTCGTGCGCGGCGCGGATGGAGTGACCAAACGAAGTGCGTCAACGTGTGCTCGATGGGGGGCAGTGGCTCGAACTCGACGCCGAGCGATGCGGCAATTGCATCGACAGCGATCTCGTCGTCGAGCAAGGGCAACGTCCACAGCCCGGCCCAGACGCCGGGGGCGGGGCGTTGCTGCAGCCAGACCTTGTCGCGCCACTGAAGCCACAGCCACCAGTTTTCACGCCGGCCGCGCGTCGTACGGCGTGACTTCACCGGGTAGCGCTCGGGTGTACCTTCGTTGTGTGCGATGCAAATCGCTGCGAGCGGGCATGCATCGCATGCTGGCACGCGGGCGCTGCAAAGCGTCGCACCCAAGTCCATCAGCCCTTGTGTGTAGCGCTCGATCCCGCGTGTCGGCAGCAGCTCATTCGCCGCAGCCCAGAGTGCACGCTCGTTGGCTGCAATCGACAAGTCGCGTCCATCGCCCAGGACGCGCGTCAGCACGCGCTTGACGTTGCCGTCGAGGATCGCGGCGCGCTCGCCGAAGCAGAACACCGCAATCGCCGCCGCCGTAGAGCGGCCGATGCCGGGAAGTGTCATCAGCACCGCACTCGTGCGCGGGAACTGCCCGCCGTGCTCGGCGACGACGATCTGCGCACAGCGGTGCAGGTTGCGTGCGCGGCTGTAGTAGCCGAGGCCACTCCACAGGGCGAGCACATCGTCGAGTGGCGCAGCGGCAAGCGAATGCACATCGACGAAGCGCGCGAGGAAGCGTGCGTAGTAGTCGAGCACGGTCGCCACCTGCGTCTGCTGCAGCATGATCTCCGACAGCCAGATGCGATACGGGTCTCGCGTGTGCTGCCATGGAAGCGCATGGCGGCCATGGCGTCGCTGCCACGCGATCACCTTGCCGGCGACGCCAGCCGCGGCGAGCGCGCTCACGACGACCTCTTCACACCGTTCAGGCGCGCGCACGGACACGAGTGACGAGCGACGCGGCCTGCTTTCTCCGGTGCCCCCCAGCGGGTGCGGCCGAGCGCGCCGGTGCCGCGGCCGGCGTAACGATTCCGACTGCCGGCTCTGGCGGCGCCAGCGTTTGCAGAGCCTGGATGTGCTCGCCGGCGCGCTGCAGCACAGCAGGAAGCGCTGCGTCCTGTGCGGCAAGTTCAACAATGCGCTCCCCGAGTTCTCCAGCCGCGATCTGGATGCGCGCGAGTGCCTCGGCGCGGCGGCGAAAGGCGCGGCGCCGCTCGGCAAGCTGCGCCTCGAGGTGCGATGTGGCGGCCTTGTTCCACAGCTCGATCTCGGCCGCCGCGGGCTCGAACACAACGCGCAACTTGGAGACGAGCATGCGCATGAACTGATCCATGAAGCGCGGCTGCGAAAGGCGCAGCGCCTGCGTGAGGCCGAGATAGCGCGTGTAACCGGACTCGATCAGTTCGAGCTCGCGCGTGAAAGCTTGCAAGTCTGGCGCTGGGTCGAGCGAGAGCCCGAACGCGTATTCGGCGTTGAGGCGCGCATGGCTCGCGCGGAGCATGACGTGAATCTCCTCGCCCTGTGCCTGCGCCGCGGCGAGCCGCGCGCGCAGCCGGGCGCACAACGCGACGAAGGCCTTGCGCGCGCCGAGCTTGAGCAGCGATTCGTGCATTTCCTGCTGCATGCGCAGCACCTCGCCGCGCAGCACGTCGCTCGAGAGTTCGGCCAGCGCTTGCGTCAGCAACCTCTGGTGGACTGCACGCAGGGCCTGGATTTGAACGTTGCACTGCTCAAACTCGGCGGACTCTCCGGCCGCGCGCTCCTGCGCCGCTCGCAACTGGCTCGCGCTCTTGCCGCGCAGTCCGCGCAATTCGAGGATCTGCTCGGCCGACTGGCGGCGCCGCTCACCCGCGCGGTGTGCAACCTGGACCTGCAACTGCTTCGCCGCATCGGCGACCACGCCCTGAAGCAGCGCATGGCGCTGTTCGAGCAATTGTGAGCCGAGCGCGTCTTCGAAGCCGGGCAGGCGGCTTGCACGGAGTGCTGCTGTGTCACCCTGAATGCGCGCAGTCAGCGCTTCGCGCGCCGAGAGCGCGAACACGCGCTCGGGCGCTATGTCGAGCGCGCGCGCCGTTGCGTAGCGCAACGATTCGATCTGGTTCGTCACCTGTGCGGGCGCCGAGAGCGGATCACGCAACGTGTCGATCTTGTTGAGGACGACGAAGTGCGCCTTCGAGCGCGCGCCCAGATGCTCGCGCCAGAGTTGCATGTCCGAGCGCGTGACGCCGCTGTCGGCGCTGAGCACGAAGACCGTCGCTTGCGCATCGGGCAGCAGGCCGAGCGTGAGTTCGGGCTCGGCGCCGAGCGCGTTGAGGCCCGGCGTATCGAGCACGACAAGCCCGCGCTCGAGCAGCGGATGCGGGTAGTTGACGAGCGCGTGGCGCCAGACCGGGATCTCGATGCGGCCATCGGCATCCGGCGCCGGGCCGTCCGCTGCGCGCTCATCGTCCAGGAACCCGAGCGCGCGCGCTTCAGCCTCGTCGACCCGGCGCGTGCGCATGACCTGCGCCACCGCCTCGGAGAGTTGCTCGGCGGCGCCGCCCTGCAAGGGCATCCGTGTCCATCCGTTTGGGCGCTCGCGCAGTTCGGCAAGCGTCGCGCCATCGTGGCGCGTCTCGATCGGCAGCAGCGCAAGCGAGGCGCCCTGCCCGGCTTCGTATGCAAGTTCCACCGGGCACATCGTTGTTCGCCCCGGCGTGGCCGGCAGCACGCGCCGGCCGGTG
>JBDTSN010000143.1:0-5954 GCA_039931145.1 Burkholderiales bacterium
TGGGCTTCATCCACGGCGTGATGAACACCGACAACATGACGATCTCGGGCGAGACCATCGACTACGGCCCCTGTGCGTTCGTCGAAGCCTACGATCCACGAACCGTTTTCAGCTCGATCGATACCCAAGGCCGGTACGCCTTCGGCAACCAGCCGGGTATCGCGCAGTGGAACCTGGCGCGCTTCGCCGAAACGCTGTTGCCGCTGCTGCATGAATCGAGCGACACCGCAGTTGAAATCGCGAGTGAGATCATCAATGGATTCCCTGCGCGCTACCAGGAGCACGCGCTGGCGGCCTACCGCGCCAAGCTCGGGTTGGGCGAGCCCTTCGACAGTGCGGGCGACCAGGCGCTGATCGACGATTTCCTCAAGCTGCTGCACCAGCACGGCGTGGATTACACGCTGGGCTTCAGGCGCCTTGCGAATGCGGCGGCGGGCGACGACACACCACTGCGCACGCTGTTTGGCAACGGCGACGGCGACGCCGCCGCGACGCTCGACGACTGGCTGTCGCGCTGGCGAGCCCGCGCCGCGGCACAAACACTGAGTGGAGAGCGCCGCGCGACGCTGATGGCGCACGCCAATCCGATCTACATCGCGCGCAACCACCTCGTCGAAGCCGCCTTGGCAGCCGCCGTCGCCGACGACGACCTCACGCGCTTCGAGCGCCTGCTGGCGGTGCTGCAAGCGCCGTTCGACGAACGCGCCGCCGATGCCGACCACGCACAGCCGGCACCCTCACAAGTCACGGCCGCCTACCGCACTTTCTGCGGTACCTGAAACTGAAGAAGGAAGCACGCATCATGCAAGACTGGAACGAAGTCATGGCTCGCGCCAACGGCAAGAACCCGTCGCCACCGCGCCGCGTGGAGAAGACCGAGGCGCAGTGGCGCGATCTGCTACAGCCCGAGCAATTCCAGGTCGCCCGTCATGCGGACACCGAGCGGCCCTTCAGCTCCGAGATGTGCGCGATCTTCGAGCCCGGCATCTACCGCTGCGTATGCTGCGGCACCGATCTGTTCGATGCCGGCACCAAGTTCGAATCGGGCACCGGCTGGCCGTCGTTCACGCAACCGCTGCAGGACAACGTGGTCGCCTACCGTGCGGACGACAGCCTCGGCAGACAGCGCATCGAAGCGCTGTGCAGCGTGTGCGACGCGCATCTCGGACACGTCTTCCCCGACGGGCCGCCACCGACCGGGCTGCGCTTTTGCATGAACGCGCTGGCGCTGCAAAAGAAGACAACGACTGAAGCCTGAGCGCTGATCAGCCGGCTCGCGCGGCGGCATGTACTCCGGCCTCTTCGAGCGCGCCCAGCCGGATAGCGAAGCTGGCGCGCCCGTTGCCCCAGCCGCAGAAGTGGCGGTCGGGCCAGGCTGAACAGCGTCTGCGCAGCACGCCCTCAAGCATCGTTATCCTTCGGCGATGTACGAATCATTCTTCGGGCTCACGCTGGAGCCGTTCTCGGTCGCGCCGGACCCGCGTTTTCTCTACCTGAGCCAGCAGCACCGCGACGCGCTGTCACACCTCGTCAACGGCCTGCGCCACGCAGGCGGCTTTGTGCTGCTGACCGGCGAAGTCGGTGCCGGCAAGACGACCGTCTGGCGCCGCTTTCTGGAGCAACTGCCGGCGAACTTCGACGTCGCCTACGTTGTCAACCCCAAGCTCGGCGTGGATGCGCTTCTGGCGCGCATCTGCGGCGATCTTCAAGTCGAGCTGACCGAGGGCGGGTCGTCGCGCGACCCCATAGATGCGATCCACGGCCACCTGATGCTCGCGCATGCCCGCGGCCGGCGCACACTGATCGTTGTCGACGAAGCGCAGGCCTTGTCGCTGGACGTGATGGAGCAGTTGCGTCTGCTGACCAATCTGGTCGTCACCAGCGACCGCAAGCTGGTGCAGGTGCTGCTGATCGGGCAGCCCGAGCTGCGCACGATGCTCGAGCAGCCGGCACTCGAACCGCTGGCGCAGCGCGTGGTGGCACGCTTTCACCTGCCGGCGCTGCCGGAAAACGAGACCGCGCACTACATCGCGCACCGGCTGGCCGTCGCCGGCCTGACGGGTGAACTGCCATTCGACGCCAAGGCGATGCAGCGCATCCACCGCATCTGCCGCGGCGTGCCACGGCGTATCAATGTGCTATGCGACCGCGCGCTGGTGGTGGCGCACGCAGCCGGCAGCAAGCGCGTGGACCGTGCGGTCGTCGAACGCGCCGCCAGTGAAGTGTTCGGCCGCGTGCCGCCGGACGCGCCGCCACCCACACCGGCGTGGCGCACCTGGCTGGCGGTGGGCGGGGTGGCTGGTGGCGTGCTGGCGGCGTGGGTGTTGCTGACCCCTTTGCTGCTGAAGGAGCGATCACCAAAAGGCGTGGCCGGCAACGGTGCGGCGTCCGCTGCGGTTGCGGTTGCGCCTGTAGCGGCGCCCGCGTCGCAGCCGGCCGCAGTCGCAGCTGCGGCCGTCGTAGCAGCACCGAGGCCGATCCCTGAGCCCTCTGGCGCCGCCGCAGTGTCCTCACCGGTCGTCGCCACCGCGCCCACGGTCGCTGTTTCTGTGGCGGGAGCGATACCGCCGCCAGCCAACGCACTGGAAGCCGTCTTCGACACTGCGCCGGCCGACGAGGCAATTGCATTGCGAACGCTGGCCGGTTTGTGGGGTGTGAGTCTGGGCGCGGGCGATCCATGCGAGCTTGCAGCATTGCGCTCGCTGTACTGCTACCGAAGCCGTGGCGGGCTGGGGCCAATCCGGCAACTCGGGCGCCCCGGCACTCTGAAGCTGCAGGACGAGCGCGGACGCGTGGCCCAGGTACAGCTGACCGGCCTGTCGGAAGACGACGCAATACTTCGCATCGGCACCACGCAAACCACGGTGCCGCTGAACCAGCTCGCTCAGGTGTGGCGCGGCGAATTCACGACCTTCTGGCGCGCGCCGCCGGGCTACCGCACGGGCGAGTTGGCGGGCGCCAGCAGCGTGCTCGCACCTTGGCTGCGCGAGCGCTTGGCGGCGATCGACCCGGCGGGCGCGATGCCGGTCGGCGAGCAAGGTTTGAAGGCGCGAGTCTTTGCGTTCCAGTTGGCGCATGGTTTGGCGCCTGATGGTTTGGCGGGTCCGTTGACCTTGATGCAGCTCAACCGTGCCAGTGGGGTCGAGGAGCCGCGGTTGCTGGAGCGTTGACGGCGCAGCGGAGCCTTGGCGAAGGGTCGTCGATCTCTTCGTCACGCGGCCTCGCGCGCTTGCGCGCGAGAAACCGAAATTCATCGCGCCCCGTTCAGTCGACGAAGAAGTCAGGGATGAAGGTCTTCGTCCCCGGCTTGACCGAGTACTTTTCCAGATCGGTCACGCCATGCTGCGCGAGGAGCGCGTCGTCGATGAAGAAGTTGCCGCTCGTCGTCTTCGCGTCGCTGGTCAGAATCAGGTAGGCCGCGTCGGCCAGGATCTCGGGCTTGCGGCACATGTTCAGGTCGACACCCGGGATCATCTGCAACGCGGCGGTCGCGATCGCGGTGCGCGGCCAGAGCGAATTGACGGCGATGCCGAGCGGCCGGAACTCGCCCGCGTGGCCAAGCGTGCATTCGCTCATGCCGTACTTCGCCATCGTGTAGGCGACGTGGCCCTTGAACCAGTGTTCCTTCATCGAGAGCGGCGGGCTCATGTTGAGCACGTGCGGATTGCGGCCGGCCTTTGCGCTCTTTGTCAGCTCGGCGAGACAGGCCTGCGTGCACAAAAAGGTGCCACGCACGTTGACGCCGAACATCAGATCGAAGCGCTTCATCGGCGTGGCCGGCGTCGGCGTCAGGCTGATCGCGCTCGCGTTGTTGACGAGGATGTCGATGCCGCCGAAGCGCGCCACCGCCGCCTCCACCGCCGTCAACACGCTTGCTTCATCGCGGATGTCGCATTGCACCGGCAGCGCCTTGCCGCCGGCGGCCTCGATCTCTTCGGCGGCGCTGTAGATCGTCCCGGGCAACTTCGGGTTCGTCTCAGTCGTCTTCGCCGCGATGACGATGTTGGCGCCGTCGGCTGCGGCGCGCTTGGCGATCGCAAGCCCGATGCCGCGCGACGCGCCGGTGATGAAGAGGGTCTTGCCTTTCAAGCTGTTCATGTTCGTTTCTCCGCAATTGCCAAATTGAGATGGGCGATGTGCGCCGCGAGTGCTTCGCCGCACGCACGGTACACCGGTTCGCCGGGATGGAAGCCGTCGATCGCCATCGCGTCGGGGCCAAGTTCGATCTCGATCACCGCGTGCGAAACGTCACTGCGCGTCGCAGCCCAACCCGCAACTGCTTCGTCGAGGCGGTGGGCGTCTGCGCCCATCACGCTGCGCAGCGGGCGCGGCAGCAAGGGGAAGCGCTCCACCGGTGGCAGCGGCGCGAAGACGACGTGCGCAATCCCCCGCTCACCCAGAAGCCAATCGGCGAGCGCGGCACGCTGCGCGAGGGCGCGACGCAACGGAACCTGATCGATCACATCGTTCACACCGGTCACGACGACCGCCACATCTGCTGCAGGCAGCGGCAGCTCGCGTAGCAATTCAAACACCTGTTGCGTTGTGAAGCCCGATCGCGCATGCAGGCTCCATTCCACGGAGCGCGCCAGTTGGCGATGCAATGCGCGGCTCAGGTAACCGGCGAGCGCCTGATCCTGCCGCGCAACGCCGACGCCAGCGGCCGACGAATCGCCTGCGATCAGCAGTCGCAACGCGTGATCGCCGCGGCCGAGACGACCTTCGCGCGCGCCTTCAGCCTCGGGTAGCAGCGGCGCGCGCTTGCGGGTCGCGACAGCCTGCGCAACGAGCACCGGCGCGAGAACGAGTTTCAGCGCAAGCGACATGACCGGATCGACCTTGCTCAATTCAGCATCGCCCGGCCGCCCGAAGCTGCTGAAGCTCCCAAGGTTCACGCAGTGGCCCCTGCGGGCCCATGGGACGCGAACGTAGTGAGCCAAGGGGGCGTTTCACTTCAACCTCTAGAACTTCGAGAAGTCAGGCTTGCGCTTCTCGAAAAAGGCGGTGAAGGCCTCCATCGCCTCCGGGCTGCGCAGGCGGTTCGCAAACTGCTCGCCTTCGATCGCGATCGTCTCCAGCAGCGCGCCAGAGCGCGCGCGTCGCAGAAGCCGCTTGCTTTCCTGCACGGCGCCTGGCGGCAACGCGTTGAAACGCTCGGCGACGCGCCGCGCATGGCTCATCACTTCACCCGCCGGCAGCACGGCGTTGGCGATGCCGCATTCCACCGCCTCGGCGCCGGTGAACGGGTCGCCAAGCAGAACCTTTTCGGCGGCACGCACGTTGCCCATCAGCTGCGGAACGACGAGGCTGGATGCGAACTCGGGCACCAGGCCGAGACTGACGAAGGGCATTGCAAGCCGCGCCTCGTCCGACACGTAGACGAAGTCGCAGTGCAACAGCAGCGTCGTGCCGATGCCGATCGCCGCACCGGTGACGGCCGCGATGACTGGCTTGTCGCAGCCGAGCAGCGCGCGCATGAAGGCGAACGCGGGCGACTCGGCGAACTCGCCGCGGCGCTGCATGAAGTCCTCGATGTCGTTGCCCGAGGTGAAGATGCCGGGCTGCCCGGTGATCAGCACCGCGCGCACCGACGCGTCGACCATCGCCGCGTCGAGCGCCTCGGCCATCGCGCTGTACATCGCCATCGTGATCGCGTTCTTCTTCTCGGGACGTGCGATCTCGATCGTCGCGACGCCGTTGACGACGGCCGTCTTGATGCTCACGGGTTATCTCCTACGAAACTATGGTTACTTTCAATGTCAGCGACAACGCGTCGATCATCTTCATCAAGCGACCGCCGCGGATCCGGCTCGGCCGGGCCGCCAGCAGTGCCTCCTCGAGGGGCGCGCGAAGCTTGCAGGCGCTGGGACATCACACCCGCTCGAAGATGCCGGCCGCGCCCTGGCCCATGCCGACGCACATCGTCACCATGCCGTACTTCAGGTTGTGGCGGC
>JBDTSN010000144.1:0-5937 GCA_039931145.1 Burkholderiales bacterium
CGCCGGCCGGATGACCTCGATCCGGCCGACCAACCCGCCCTATGTCGAGATGGAGGACTGGGGCTTCCCGGTCGCCGACCTGTTCGCCACGGGCAAGGCGCAGGCGATGCCGGGCACGACCGGCCTCGACGAGCAGGTCGCTGCCATCGATCGCTTCCAGCCGCAGCAGCTGCTCTGCTACCCGAGCAACCTCAAGGCGCTCGCCGATCGCTGGGCGGCGCGGCCCGAGGGGCGTCCGGCGAGCATCCGCCACATGCGCACGGTCGGCGAGATGCTCTCGGTGGACCTGCGCGCCCGCCTGGTGCGCATGCTCGGCCTGCCGATCGAGGACAACTACTCCTCGCAGGAGGTCGGCATCATCGCCTTGCAGTGCCCCGACGGCGGGCTCTATCACACCATGGCCGAGTCGCTGGTGGTCGAGGTGCTCGACGAGCAGGGACGAGCCTGCGCTGAGGGCGAGACCGGCCGGGTGGTGGTGACCGACCTGCACAACTTCGCGGCGCCGCTGTTGCGCTACGACATCGGCGACTTCGCCGAGGTCGGCGGTCGCTGCAGCTGCGGCCGGACCCTGCCCGCATGGCGTCGCGTCCTCGGTCGCCAGCGCAACCTGCTGATGAAGGCCGATGGCTCGCGCTTCCTGCCGCGCGCCGCCTTCGAGAACTTCGACGAGATCGCGCCGATCCAGCAGTACCAGGTGATCCAGCACGCGCTCGACGACATCGAGTTCAAGCTGGTCTCGGCAGAGCCCCTCGGCCCGGCGCAGGAAGAGGCGCTCGCCGCGATCCTGCGCCGCTCGCTCGCCTTCTCCGGCCGGATCCGGGTGGTGCAGTCGCGCGAGCGCCTGCCGGACTCGCTCGCCGGAAAGTACGAAGACTTTGTCTGCAAGGTCGACAGTGCCGCCTGAGCGCCGACGAACGATGCGACCGGGTCCGGCCTCGCCGCGGGCCTCGCCGGCGCGCGGGCACAATCGCGCTCCCGCCGCCACTCCCTCCTCCGCATGAACGCCGTCGAACCGCTTCCCCTGGCTGCCGCAACCGTCGCCGCACTCGAGTCGGTGACGACCGCGACGCTCACGACCGTGCTCCTGAAGATGGGCCTGCGCAACACCTGGATCCGCGGCACCCGGCCGGTGGGCGAGGCGGCAGCGGCGCGGCGTCGCGCCGGCCGGGCCTTCACCTTGCGCTTCGTGCCGGCGCGCGAGGACCTGGCGACGCCGGCATCGTGGGCCTCGCCGATCTCGACCCGCGCCGCGATCGAGGACATGCCCTCAGGCTGCGTCGCCGTCGTCGACGCGATGGGCGTGACGGACGCCGGCATCTTCGGCGAAATCCTGTGCGCGCGCATGGCCAGGCGCGGTGTCGCCGCGCTCGTCACCGACGGCGTCGTGCGCGACGTGGCAGGTGTGCTCGCAACCGGCCTGCCCGTCTGGTGCAGCGGCGCGGCGGCGCCGCCGTCGGTCGCTGGGCTCACCTTCGTTGCCTGGCAACAGCCGATCGGCTGCGGCGGTGTCGCGGTGTTTCCGGGTGACGTGATCGTCGCCGACGACGACGGCGCCGTGCTGATCCCTGCGGCGCTGCTCGACGCGATGCTCGTCGAGGCGCCCGAGCAGGAGCGGCTCGAGGCGTGGATCATGCGTGAGGTCGAGCATGGCGCGGCGCTGCCCGGGTTGTACCCGCCGAATGCCGAGAACAGGGCGCGCTACGAGGCTGCGGTGCAACGCGACACGTGCGTGCAGGGCGCTGGCACCTGAGGTAGTGAGCAAACCCTGAACCGGCGTCGCGCTCATGGCCGAAGCGGCGGGGCGGGGCGGCGCGATAGCGGTCGGATATCACGCTATTTCCACTTTCGATCGTGCACCCCCCTCAAGTCGGTGTGCCAGGCGTGTGACTGCATGTGAAAGACTCGACCGCTGCGCGGGATTGGCGCGGCGCGTGTGACTCTGATCGGCAGCGAGCCTTGTACCCCACGAACATGACTGCGCCGCGGCGGGATGCGGCCGAAACAGCCGCGGACACAGCGGCCGAGACGTCATGGCCGGCGCGCTGGCGCTTGCGCCTGCTCGGCGGCTTCGAACTCGACGATGGGCAGACTGCGCAGTTTGACCGCCTGCCGAGCCGCGCGATCACGTTGCTGCTGGCGCGCCTCGCGCTCGAGCCGATGCGCAGCCACGGCCGCGAGGAACTGATCGAACTCCTTTGGCCGGACGTCGCCCTCGACATCGGCCGCAACCGCTTGCGCCAGGCGCTGTCGTCGCTGCGCAGCGTGCTCGAGCCGCGCGACGGGCTGCCCGCGCAAGTGCTGCTGGCGGACCGTCGCACGCTGCGCCTCGTCCCCGGCGCCCTGGTTTGCGATGTGGATGAGTTGCGCCACGCGCTCGGGCGGGGTGACCGGATCTGTGCCGCGCGGCTCTACCGCGGCGAGTTGCTGCCCGGCTATTTCGACGACTGGGTGATCGAGGCGCGACGCGACCTTGCTGCGCTCGCCGATGGCCTGGCGCCACCGCCGCCGGAGGCAATTGAACCGCCGTTCGCGGTGTCGGCCCGTGCGTTGGCGCCGGTGCCGCGCCTGCATTCGCACCAGCTTTCGCGGCTGCCGTCGTACCTGACGAGCATGCTCGGCTTCGACGACGCGGCCAGGCTGCTTGGGCGCGCGGTGCGTGCGCACCGGCTCGTCGTCTTGCGCGGCCCGGGCGGCGGCGGGAAAACGCGCCTGGCCGTCGAGGTCGCGCGCACACTTGCTGGTCGCGCGCAGGCGCCGGATGAAACCGACGGCGGCTTCGATCTCGTCGCCTTCGTCGCACTTGCGAGCTGCACCATGGCCGACGCGATGGCGGACGCCGTGCTGCTCGCGCTGCACTATGACGGTGGCGGCGAGAAGTCCGTCGGCACGACCTACGCCGAGCAGCGCCTGGCGCGCATCGAGCGCGCATTGGGCGGGCGCAACGTCCTGCTCTTGCTCGACAACTTCGAGCAGCTCGTCGACGCCGGACGCGGCGACGTCGCGCTCTGGTTGGCGCGCATGCCGGGCTTGCGGCTGCTCGTGACTTCGCGTCGCGCCCTGGGCCTGGATGGCGAAGTCGAAATGGCGCTGTCCGCGCTGGCGCTGCCTGCGGCGGGCCTGGGTTTGCGGGAACTCGCACAGAATCCGGCCGTCGCCTTGTTCGTCGATCGGGCACGCGCCGCGCGCGCCGAGTTTCATCTGAACGAGCGCAACCAGGCGCTGGTTGCTTCGATCGTCACAGAACTCCACGGGCTTCCGTTGGCGATCGAACTCGCTGCGGCGCGTGTGCGCAGCCTGACGCTTGCCGACTTGCTTGCGATGCTGGAGGGCGCCGCGCACCAGGCGCCGGGACGCGCGCTGACGCTGCTTGCCCGCGCCGGCCCGCGCAGCGCCGAAGATGCGCGCCATGCGTCGATGCTGCGCGTCATCGAGTGGAGCTGGCTGCACCTGGACCCGGCGGGGCAGGCATTGCTCTGCGCGCTCTGCGTGTTCGAAGGCGGCGCCAGCCTGCAGGCGGCAAGCGCAGTGATGGCGCAGCCGCAGGCCGAAGTCGCGTTGCGGCTCGACGAACTGGTCGCGTCTTCGGTCGCCTATGTCAGCGAAGACAGCGCCGGTGCGACGCGCTACCACCCGTTCGAGCCGGTCAGGGAATACACGTTGATGAATCTGGGCGCCGCTGACGCGGCCAGGCTGCGCGCAGCGCACCAGCGCTGGGTCTGCGGCTGGGCGGCCGCGCTCGGCAAGGCGCCACCGCTCGCAGCGCTTCATGAGGAGTTGCCCAACCTGCTTGCCGCGCTTGCCGAGGCCGCGCATCGCGACGACGCCGCCGCCGCGCTCGGCATCGTGCTCGACGCTGCGTACGCGCTCGATGACGTCAACCTCCCACCCACGGCCCTGCCCTTGCTGCGCCGCGTGCTCGAAGCCGACGACCGCGTCGACGCCGAGCTTGCCGCAAGCGCCCACGCGTTGATCGCCGGCCAGTCGTTCGAGGCGGGCGAGCGTGAGCATGCCCAGTGGCATGCCGCACGTGCGCTCGAGCTTGCGCCGCCGGCCGGGCCGGCGCGTGCCGGCGTGCTGCGCAGCGCGGCTCGCGTGCTGCTGCGTACGCAGGGCGCGATGGCTGAAGTCCAGCCCCTGCTCGACGAGGCCCTGCGGCTCGCCCGCCACCACGAGCAGTACGACATCGAGGCGCGCACGTTGAGCCTGCTGGCGGTGCTTGCGTCGCAACGCGACCATGACGCAGCGCTCAGCTTGGCGCTCAAGCGCGAGGCGCTGGCGCTGTGGCGCGCGCACGGCCCACCGGCGCGGGTCACCGAAGGGCTCGTCAACCTCGCGCTTGGACTCGGCTTCGGCCGCGCGACGCAGGAAAAGCTCGAGTTGCTGCGGCAGGCTCGGCAATCCGCGGCCGCGCACGGCCAGACACGCTTGCTTGCGTTCGTCTTGAGCGTGACCGGATATGCCCTGGCGGACTTGCGGCGCTGGGATGCGTCGGCAAGCTGCTACGCCGAATGCCTGCGGACGGCCTGGGAAGGCGGCCTCTGGCGCGAGTGGTTCTACGGCCTGTGGAACCTGCCGCGCACGCTTGCACATCAGCGCCGCCCGCAGGCCGCGGCGTTGCTGATGGGCTTCGCCGAGGCGTTCTACGCCGAACGCTTCGGCACGCTCGGCTGGTTCGACTGCCGCGAGGCGCGCCGCACGCGGCGCCTGGTGCGGGTGCAACTCGGCGCACCGCGCGAGGCCGTGCTGTGGAACGAAGGCCGCGCAATGGACATGGCGACGGTGATGCGGCTCGCGCTGCGCGAGGCTTCGCCGCCGCCGGGTGCACCGGCAGCGGCATAGCCTCCCCCTGAATGCGGGAGCCATCACTGTCGCAAACCCCCCTGAATCGGGGGGCTCAAGAGTGCTTTCCAGCCTCGAAATTTAACGATCGCGGAACGGTTGCAGTCGAACATCGCGCTCATCGCATCAGGTCGCCCGGCCTGGCGTTGGAAGTTCACCACCGGAGTGCAGACATGTCCATCGAACTCAATCGTCGCCCAAACCATCGCCGCCACGCGCTGGCCATTGCCGCTGCCGCCGTGCTGGGGCCGCTGTCGGTGGCGCCCGCCTCGGCAGCGGTTTGCACCTGGAACACGACCAACGGCAACTGGAACGCGCTCGTCGACTGGGCCGCTTGCGTCGCTGGCAACGGCAATCCGACTGGGACGCCAGGCAGCAGTGACACGGCCAATATCGGCAGCACCGGCGTCGTCACGATCGACACCGCGCAGTCGGTGCAGAGCCTGAACAATGCCGGGCAGATCAACCTCGACGCCTTCACGCTGACACTTGGCGGCGGCGGCGCAACGGTCAACAGCGGCATCATCAATGTCGGCAGCGCGACCACTGCTGCGTTGCAGGTGAGCGGGGGCCACAACATCAACAACGCGGGCGGCGTCATCAACATCGCCGTCGGCAGCGTGTTGAACCAGTTCGGCAGCACGATCAGCGGCGGCACGATCAACACCACCGGCAGCGGCGCGATCGTCGGCTTCAACAGCGCCAGCAACTTCCTCGACGGTCTGACGCTCAACGGCACGCTCAATCTTGCAAGTGCTTACGGCGTCGAGCGCGTCACGAACGGCCTTGTGCTCAACGGCACGGTGAACATCGGCAACGCGAGCATCTTCGCGCCGCAGGGCGACCAAACGATCAGCGGCAACGGCAGCATCGTCTTTGCCGACAACAACGGCTTCAACCGGCTCAACGTCGAGGCCGGCAACCTCGTGCTCGGCAGCGGCATAACAGTTCGCGGCGACACCGGCATCATCGGCAACCAGAACTTCGCGGGTGGTGCGGCAACGCTGACCAACAACGGCACGATCCAGGCCGACGTGGCGGGGGGCAACATCACGATCGGCGTCAACGGTGGAGTGACCAACAACGGCACGCTGGCGG
>JBDTSN010000145.1:0-5914 GCA_039931145.1 Burkholderiales bacterium
ATCGCGACGCGCTGTTGCTGGCCGCCGGAGAGTTCGGCCGGTGTGTGCTCCTCGCGGCCGGCGAGGCCGACGCGCTCGAGGCTCGCGAGTGCGCGCGCACGGCGTTCTGCCGGCTTGACGCCTGCATAAATCATCGGCAGCTCGACGTTCTCGACCGCGCTCGTGCGCGGCAGCAGGTTGAACTGCTGGAAGACGAAGCCGATGCGCCGGTTGCGCGTCGCCGCGAGCTCGTCCCCACTCATCGAATCGACCGCCTCGCCCGCCAGGCGGTAGTGGCCCGAAGTCGGCCGGTCGAGGCAGCCGAG
This sequence comes from Burkholderiales bacterium, assembly GCA_039931145.1. Taxonomy (GTDB): domain Bacteria; phylum Pseudomonadota; class Gammaproteobacteria; order Burkholderiales; family Burkholderiaceae_C; genus CAIKUF01. Next base: position 306 of record JBDTSN010000145.1, read on the forward strand.
GATGTTCATCAGCGTGCTCTTGCCGGATCCCGACGCACCCATCACGGCGACGAACTCGCCCGCCTCGATCGTGAGCGAGACACCGTCGAGCGCGTGCACGAGCTGATCGCCCATTGCATAGGTCTTCACCAGTTCCGTCGCTTCGATCAACGCCATGCGTGGGGCCTCAGGCCTGCGCCGGGCCGCCCCAAGCGGCCTGAGCGCCCCTCGCCCCGCAAGCGGGATGCAGCGAGCGAAGTGAGCTTTGGGCTGAAATGAAACGGCCCCAAGCTCACTGCGTTCGCACCCCCCAAGGGGAGCTTCAGCACCTTCGGGCGGCCGGGCGGTGCTGACATGTCAAAACGGCGAACGTGGCCGGCGTGAGTCGGCGCCCGCCGCGTTGACGCCGACGATGACGGGCACGCCCTCCTTCAAAACGCCCGCCTCGGGCGAGCCTGGCGGCACGATCAGTTCGGTCGAGATACCGTCGCCGATGCCCAGGCGCACGCTGTAGGCGACCGGCTTGCCATCGTCGCCAAGCAGGTAGATGCGACCGCGCGTCGTCTGCCGGCCGCCGCGCGCGGTGCCCGCCACCACACTCGCAGATGCAGCCGATGCTGCCGATGACGCTGCACCGCGCGACGCCTTTTCCGCCTCTGGCGCATTCGCCGTATTCGCCGCATTCGCCGTTTGGGTCATTTGGGTCGTTTGCGCCGCCGGCTCGACACCCGCGATGCGCACGCGCATTGCGGCGTTCGGCAGCTTGAGCACGTTCTCCCGCGTATCGACGACGATTCGCACATTCGCCGTCATCCCCGGCAGCAGCGAATTGCCCGGGTTGTCGAACGGGATGACGACGGTGTAGGTGACGACGTTCTGCGCCGACACCGCCGCCTTGCGGATCTGCTCGACACGGCCTTCGAGCGTGCGCCCCGGTATCGCGTCGAGCGTGAAAGTCACGCGCTGCCCCGGCCGCACGCGCGCGACGTCGGCCTCATCGATCGCCGCCTCGACCTGCATATCGCTGAGGTTGCGCGCGATGATGAAAAGCTCGGGCGCCTGCAAGCTCGCGGCGACCGTCTGGCCGACATCGACGCTGCGCTTGATGACGATGCCATCCACCGGCGAGCGGATCTGCGTGTGCTCCAGATCGACCTTCGCCTGGGCGAGCGCCGCCTCGCGTTGCTTGACGACGGCTTGCGCGCTCGTCACCTGTGCTCTTGCAACTTCAAGCTGCGCCTGCGCCACCTTCAACGATTCGCCGAGCGTGCCCGCGAGGTTGCGCGCGTTATCGAACTCGGCCGGCGAGATGAACGCCTGGGCGAGCAGATCCTGCTTGCGCACAAGGTCGCGCTGCGCATTGTCGGCATCGAGCCGCGCCTTCGACACGTTCGCCATCACGGCGACGACGTTGGCCTGTGCGTTCAGCACTGCGGCACGTGTCGCCTCGAGGTCGGCGCTCGCCTGATGCACCTTGTATTCGAAGCTCTGCGGGTCGATGCGCGCGATCAGCTGCCCGCTCTTCACCTCGGTGTTGAAGTCGGCGAACATCTCGATGATCTGCCCCGACACCTGGCTGCCGACGCTGACCTGGCGCACCGGATTGACGGTGCCCGACGACGAGATGGCCGCCTGCAGCGTGCCACGCTCGATCGGCGCCGTGCGGTAGCTCACGGCGCCCTCGGCATTTCGGGTGAACCACCACGTTGCGCCGGCGAGGGTCGCGGCGACGATCACGGTGGTGCTGATCCAGACGTTTCTTTTCATCTTGTCGTCGAGCAGGGTAGTGCAATCGGCTCTCGCCGATCAGGTCATGGGCATCGTAGGCAGGCAATGTAAAGCCGGGATGTCTCGCTGATTGCGAAACGACGCGCGGTTCCGGTCGGCTCTGGAAGAACGTTCGCGTTCAGGGCTGCTGATTGACGCCCGCGCGCAACGACGGGGGCGACTGGGGCAACGGCGGCCCGCCGGGACTCGGCGTGCGCGCCGCGTTCATCACCATCGCGAGGAGGCCGTAGTAGCCGATGAGGCCGATCAGGTCGACCGTGCCCTGTTGGCCGAAGTGCTGAATCGCCGCCGCCCAGGTCGCGTCGGAGACTTGGGCGTCGCGCTCCAGCTCGCCGCAGATGTCGAACACGACCGCTTCGTCTTCGGCGAGCGCGTCCGGTCGGCGCCCCTCGCCGATCGCAGCAATCGTCTCCGGCGCGATGCCCTCGCGGGCCGCGATCGGCGCGTGGATCGCCCATTCGACCGGCTGCGACCAGGCGCGTGCGACGAGCAGGATCGCAAGCTCCGAGAGCCGCTGGCCGAGCGCGCTGCGATAGCGCAGGTACTCGCCCATGCGCTGCGCATGGCCCATCAGCTCCGGGCTGCGCAACAGCGGTACGAAGGGCGAGAGCAGCGCGCCGCGCGGGCCGGCGATGATCGCTTCGGCCTCGCGGCGCTGCGCCGCGCTCCATTGCGCTGGCGGGATCGGCGGCAGGCGGTCGATGTTCATGTTGCCTCTTGATTAGCGACGTGCCTCAGTCCGCCTCTTCACTCCTTCCCCCTCTGGGGGAAGGCCGGGATGGGGGCCGAGCGATGGCGAGAAATGCAGCGGCGCCTGCCCCCACCCCAACCCCCCAACGGGGGAGGGTGTGTTCGGTGTATATGCTGAGCTTCATCGCCTATCAGACGCCGATTTGACAACCGCTGCGGCGTCGGTATTGGTCTCGTCGATCGCCTCGCTGATCGACGTCGCGAGCCGGTCGACGATCTGGTCGAGTTCAGCCTCGGTCGTGATGAAGGGCGGCGCGAGCAACACGTGGTCACCGCGCTGGCCGTCGATCGTGCCGCCCATCGGATAGACAAGCAGCCCGTTCCTCATCGCCGCCGCCTTGATGCGGGCATGCAGCTTCAATGCCGGATCGAACGGCTCCTTGCTCGCAAGGTCCTTCACCAACTCGACACCCATGAACAGGCCGCGGCCGCGGATATCGCCGACGTGCGGGTCGGCGCCGAACCGTTCGGTGAGGGCGTGCTTCAGGTGATTGCCGCGGTCCTGCACCTGCTGCAGCAGCCCGTCACGCTGGATCACCTGCTGCACGGCGAGCGCGGCGGCCGCGGCGACCGGATGGCCGATGTAGGTGTGGCCGTGCTGGAAGAGGCCACTGCCGGCGCGCAACGCATCGACGATTCGGCCCTGCGCGAGCACCGCGCCGATCGGCTGGTAGCCGCCGCCGAGGCCCTTGGCAATCGTCATCAGGTCGGGCGTGACGCCCTCTTGCTCGACGGCGTGCAGCGTGCCGGTGCGGCCCATGCCGCACATCACCTCGTCGGCGATGAAGAGGATGCCGTAGCGGTCGCACAGCGCGCGCACGCCGCGAAAGTAGCCCGGAGTCGGCGGCACTGCGCCGAGCGTCGCGCCGACGACCGTCTCGGCGACGAAGGCGATCACGTGCTCGGGGCCGATGCGCTGGAACGTCGCGTCGAGCTCGGCGAGCAGGCGTTGGGTGTAGTCGTCCTGGCGCTCGTCGTCGCGCCGGTCGCGGTATTCGTAGCACGGCGAAACGTGATCGACATGGATCAACAGCGGCGCAAACTGCTTGCGCCGCCAGGCGTTGCCGCCGACCGCGAGCGCGCCGAGCGTGTTGCCATGGTAGCTCTGGCGACGGGCGACGAACTGCGTGCGCCCTGGCTGACCGGTCTCTACGAAATACTGGCGCGCGAGCTTGAGCGCGGCCTCGACCGCTTCGGAACCGCCGGAGACGAAGTAGGCCTGCTCGATCCCCGCGGGTGCGTGCTTGACAAGGTGATCGGCGAGCGCCTCGGCGACCTCGGTCGTGAAGAAACTCGTGTGGGCGTAGGCAAGGCGGTCGATCTGCGCGTGCATCGCGGCGAGCACGTCAGGATGCGCGTGGCCGAGGCAGGAGACAGCAGCGCCACCGCTCGCGTCGAGGTACTCGCGGCCCTTGCTATCGGTGATGCGAATGCCTTGCGCCGCGACGGCGATCGGCGGCGTGGTCTTGAGCTGGCGGTGGATGACGTGGGTCATGGCGGTGTCTCGGGTGATCGATGAAATTCGCGGGGGCGGAGTGCGGTTCGTTTGCGGGTCGGTGCGTTCAACGCGATAGTGACAAGCCGCCGCTCGCGACAGGGTAGGCGATCGCGCGCACGCCCGGCTCGAAGTGCTGCAATTGCTGGCCCCAGGACTGGCCCGGCCAGTGATAGTCGAGCCGGCCTTCGATCGGCCGGTAGGCGGCGGTGTAGAGGGTACCGAAGCCGCGGTCGAAGGCAAGCGAGTACAGAGGAGGCTTCAGGAACGCACCGATGAAGTGGGCCGGCGTGTCCTCGTGCAGCATCATGCGTCGCAACAGGAAGCGCTCGCGCTCGACGGTGGCCGTCATGCGCGCATGAGCGACCCATTCGACGCGCTCCTGGTGATTCGTCGCCACCGGCGAACGCGTCAGCAACGCATCGCGCCCGGGCGCAAGCTGGGCGGTGACGATGCGCCGCTTGGCGTCGAGCGCGGTCACGTTGTAGGCCATGTGGCAGGGGATGCGGGCGAGCACCGCGCCGGCCTCGTCGGCAGTGGAACAGGTCTGCAGCACGTAGCGCAGGATGAGCGGCACGCCGAAGCCGTTGCCGACGACGCGGCTGCCGCCGAAGGTGAGCGACAACGCGAGCCCGGCGTCGTTCATGCCATCGACGAGGCCGACGAGGCAGTCGCTCGTCCCCATCACGCGCCGCCCGCCCCAGCCGGTGCGCAGGCAGACTGCGTCGAAGGCCGTGGCGGCGTAGTCGTAATTGCGCACCAGCAGCGGCTCTGGGCCGGGCCAGACGGCTTGCGAGCAGGCGCTCAGGTACGGCGGCGGGTCGAGCAGGCTCAGGAAGCGCGCCGCCAGGTCGCCGCCACCGGCGAGTTCGCACAAACGCTCCCAGACCGGAACGAACTCGGGCATGTGCGCGAGCAGCGCGCGGCGGCAGGCGCTGTAGGTGGGCCGCGCGAGCACGCCTTCGCGCAGATACCAGCGCTCGTAGGCCGGCCAAAGCGTCTCGAACATGCCGCGCCAGCCCGCGTCGTCGGGACCGCTGTCGATCGCGTGATAACTCAGCAGCATCGGTGTCGGGGCGGCGGCGATCACGCCACCGCCGCTTGTAACGTCAGAGAAGTGCCTTCAAAGAATCTTGAACATGTGTTCTTCGGTCACCGGCACCGGCTCGGTCAGCGGCAGAGTCTTGTACTTCGAGCGTATCGCCTTGATCCACTTGCGGGTGCGCACCTGGAGCTGGAAGCGATCGTCCATCGCCCGCCCGCGCAGCACGAGAATGCCGAGGTCGGCGCCCTCGTAGCGGTAGTCGCCCTTGTTCATGATGCGCAGGAAGAAGGCCTCGTTCTCGGTCTCGACGGCGCGGCGATGGTAGTCGAAGCGAGCGTACTCGACCGTGCCGTCGTTGTTCATGTGCCAGATGCCAGAGCGCGGCGCCTCGGTGATCAGATCGACCGAATCGTCGGTGTGCTTGACGACCATCTGGCACCAGGAGTCGATGTTGTCCTTCTCGGCCCAGCGCTCGTTCAACTCGTCGATGTCGATCTCGAACGGGATGCCCAAGAACTCGAGCAGGTGAAACAGGAACAGCGGCGCGTCGGC
>JBDTSN010000146.1:0-5912 GCA_039931145.1 Burkholderiales bacterium
TCGACAAGCGCTTCTTCCAGGGCTTGCCGAGCCCCGCCGCGGCGGCGATCGTGATGGGTTTCATCTGGGTCCTCGACGACGCCGGGATCATGGGTTATCGCGCCGGCCGCTGGCTGGACTGGACGGCGTTTGCGGTCACGCTCTTTGCGGGCCTGACGATGGTCACCAATGTGCCGTTCTACAGCTTCAAGGACGTGAGTTTCAAGCGCACGGTGCCATTCATCGTGATCGTCGCCATCGCGCTCGGCATCGCGGTGATCAGCTTTCATCCTCCGTTCGTACTGTTCGCACTCTTCGTCGTCTATGGACTGTCGGGCTACGGCGTGTATGTCTGGCGCCGCATGAAGGGCCAACCGGTGAGCGTGATCGCGACCTCGACCGACGAGCCTGACGAACGGGGGCTGCATCGGTGAGATGCAGGCTCCGCGCCTACGCTCCCACTCGTGCTACATTTCCAACATGAACTTTCGCCAGCGCGCCTCGCTACGACTTCTTGGAGTGACCCGGGCACGCTGACGTTCGTCTTCTTCGTCTTCACGGCCCGCATGCAACCCGCAGCGGGCCGTTTTGTTTTGTGTCGCGGGTTGAACCTCAGCTTGAATCTGACCCAGGAGAACACCATGTCCGAAAAGATCATCATCTTCGACACCACGCTGCGCGACGGCGAGCAATCTCCCGGCGCGTCGATGACGCGCGAAGAAAAGCTGCACATTGCACGCCAGCTCGAGCGCCTCAAAGTCGACGTGATCGAGGCAGGCTTCGCGGCGTCAAGCAACGGCGACTTCGAGGCGGTGAAGGCGATCGCCGCCGTCATCAAGGACGCGACCGTCTGCTCGCTCGCGCGCGCCAACGACCGTGACATCACGCGCGCGGCCGAGGCCGTGAAGGGTGCGGCCTCGTCACGCGTGCACATCTTCCTCGCGACGAGTGCGCTGCACATGGAGAAGAAGCTGCGCATGACGCCCGAGCAGGTCTTCGAGCAGGCGCGGCTCTCGGTGCGCTTCGCGCGCAACCTGACCGCCGACGTCGAATTCTCGCCCGAGGACGGCTACCGCTCGGACCCCGACTTTCTGTGCCGCGTGCTCGAAGCCGTGATTGACGAAGGCGCGACAACGATCAACATTCCCGACACCGTCGGCTACGCGATCCCCGAACTCTACGGCGCGTTCATTCGCAGACTGCGTGAGCGCATCCCGAACGCCGACAAGGCAGTCTGGTCGGTGCACTGCCACAACGACCTCGGCATGGCGGTCGCGAATTCGCTTGCCGGGGTGATGCAGGGCGGCGCGCGCCAGATCGAATGCACGATCAACGGTCTCGGCGAACGCGCGGGCAACTGCTCGCTCGAGGAAGTGGTGATGGCGCTCAAGACGCGCAAGGACTACTTCGGCTTCGAGGTCGGCGTCGACGCGACGCATATCCTTCCCGCGTCGCGCCTCGTCGCGCAGACGACCGGCTTCGTCGTTCAGCCGAACAAGGCGGTGGTCGGCGCGAATGCGTTTGCACACGCCTCGGGCATTCACCAGGACGGCGTATTGAAGGCACGTGACACCTACGAGATCATGCGTGCCGAGGACGTCGGCTGGTCGGCCAACAAGATCGTCCTCGGCAAGCTCTCCGGGCGCAACGCGTTCAAGCAGCGCCTGATGGAACTCGGCATCGCGCTCGAGTCGGAAGCCGAGGTGAACGCCGCGTTCGCGCGCTTCAAGGAACTCGCCGATCGCAAGAGCGACATCTTCGACGAGGACATCATCGCGCTCGTGATGGACGAGTCCGTCACCGCCGAGCACGAGCACTACCGGCTGCTCGCGCTGTCGCAGCGTTCCGAGACTGGCGAACGCCCGCACGCAAGCGTCGCCTTCGCCGCCGGCGAGACCGAACTGCACGGCGAGAGCGACGGCAACGGACCGGTCGACGCGAGCCTGAAGGCGATCGAATCGAAGTTGCAGACTGGCGCCGAAATGCTGCTCTATTCGGTCAATGCGATCACGTCGGGCAGCACAGAATCGCAAGGTGAAGTGACGGTGCGTCTGCAACACGGCGGCCGGGTCGTCAACGGCGTCGGTGCCGATCCCGACATCGTGGTTGCGTCCGCGAAGGCGTATTTGTCGGCGTTGAACAAGCTGCAAAACAAGACCGAACGCGTTGCCGCGCAGGGCTGACGCGTTGGCTTCGGCGGCGATCTGGATCCGGGGGCTCGACATTCAAAGTCGTAACTTGAGGAATACGTCGTAAGTTTTTGATCTTGCGGATTATTTTCCTTTCCCCTAGACTGCGCCGAACACCCGACACGAGGACTGAGCGTTGTTGATCTTGCCAACCACCCCGAAACGCCTTCGAATCGCGCTCCAGGCGCTCGCCCTCGCCGTGCTGATGCCCGCGGTGGTGCAGTTCGCGCAAGCTGCTCCGGCTGCATCGAAGAAGTCTGCCAAGGTCGTCACCGAGGTGCCGGCAGCCAAGTCGACGACGAAATCCCGACGTACCAAGAAGGCACAAAAACACAGCGTGGTGACCGTCTCGGCGGAAAAGCCATCGTTCGGCTCGCTTTATGGCTTGCACGCGACGAGCGATCCGCTGTATCTGAAGTCGAGCGTGGCCTACGTGCTCGATCAGGACACGCACGAAGTGCTGCTGAGCAAAAACTCGCAGGCGGTGCTGCCGATCGCGTCGATCACGAAGCTGATGACGGCGCTCGTTCTCACCGAGGCGAATTTGCCGCTCGGCGAGATGATCACCGTCACCCAGGATGACGTCGATACCGAGAAGGGCAGCCGTTCACGCCTCACGGTCGGAACGCGGCTCAGCCGCGAGGAGATGCTGCACCTCGCGTTGATGTCGTCGGAGAACCGCGCTGCGCATGCGCTCGGCCGTACTTATCCGGGTGGCCTCGACGTCTTCGTCGCAAAGATGAACGCCAAGGCGCAGGCACTCGGCATGGTCAACACGCACTATGTCGAGCCGACCGGCCTGTCGAGCAAGAACCAGTCGAGCGCGCGCGATCTGGCGACACTCGTCAGTGCGGCGCACCAGATTTCGTTGATTCGCGAGTTGTCGACTTCGCCCGAGTACCAGGTCGAAGTCGGGCGCAATGAACTGACGTTTCGCAACACCAACGGTCTGGTGCGCAGCCCGGCATGGAACATCGGCGTCCAGAAGACCGGCTACATCTCCGAAGCCGGGCGCTGCCTCGTGATGCAGGCTCAGATGGCGGGCCGCAAGCTGATCATGATTTTTCTCGATTCGACAGGCAAGTACTCGCGCATCGCAGACGCCGAGCGTGTGCGCCGATGGATCACGGAAAATGCGCCGGCTGCGGCCGCAGCGCCCGCGGTACACGCCGACGCGAAGTTGCAATCCTGAGTGCAGCGTCTTGCATGCCGCACCACAGCGCGCGGTGCGCGGCAGCGACCTAGATGCGGTGCCCGAGCGTCGCCGAGATCTGCACCGCGACCAGCTTGAGTCGATCGAGCCAGCCCTCTTCCAGGCGATCAGCGGGAGCGGAAATCGACAGGCCCGCGACCAGCTTGTGCTGATCGTCGTAGATGCCTGCTGCCATGCAGCGAACCCCGAGCTCGAGCTCTTCGTCGTCGCGCGCGACACCGCTTTGGCGGACCTTCGCCAACTCTCGCTCAAGGGCGGGATATTCGGTGATGCTGTTGCGCGTGTGGCCGGCCAGCCCGGTGCGCGTCGCGTAGGCACGCACGCGCTGGGTGTCCTCCTGGGCAAGGAACAGTTTGCCGACCGAAGTGAGATGCAGCGGCGCTCGGCCGCCGACCGCGCGCACCACCTGCATGCCCGAGCGTTCGCTGTAGGTGCGCTCGATATAGACGATTTCGTCGCCCTGGCGCATCGACAAATTGACCGGCTGGTGCGTCAGCCTGTGCAACTCGCGCATCGGGCCGAGCGCCGCGTCGCGCACGTCCAGGCGCGCCTTCACCAGGTTGCCGAGTTCGAGCAGGCGCATCCCGAGCCGGTAGCTGCCGGCTTGCGGCCGTTCGACGAAGCCGCCGATCGTCAGGTCGTTGAGGATGCGGTGCGCGGTCGACGGATGCAACCCGGTCTCGCGCGCAATTACTTTCAGCGATACCGGCTCATCGAAGGACGCGAGCACGTCAAGCAACCCGAACGTGCGCTCGAGCACCTGGACAGTGGGCGTAGTGGGCGGCGTGCCAGTTGTCTTGGCCATGACGAACATTTTGCCTTACTCTGTTTTGCATCGCGAAACCAAATGACGGCGGACGGAATCATTCGGAACCTGCCGCACGCATCGCGGTTCGTTCTCTGATGCTCATCGAGGCAGCCGTGCATTGGCTGCGATCGCGCGGTGCCTGCCTCGGATTCGCCGCTGCGGTGTTGCTGTGCGGCTGCGGCATGCCGGCGCAAGGCAAACCGCCGGGTGCTGCTGTTGCGGCCTCCGCGGCCGTGCCGGTGAAGCCGGCGGCGGCGCAGGCGGCAGCGCCCACCTCGCCGGCATCTGCTGTTGCGCCCACGTCACCGGGCGCAGCCTCGGCAGTTCGCAGCCCCGCCTGGATCGCTGTGCCGCGCATCGCGGGTCGGCTGACGAGCAAGGATATCGGCCTCGTCATCAATACTGCCGATCCGTATTCGGTCGAGGTCGGCGAGTTCTACATTCGCGCGCGCAAGCTCTCGCCCAAACAGGTGCTTCGCGTCGAGCTGCCGGTGCGCGCCAAACTCACGCCGGACGAATTCCGCGCCTTCGACCGCAAGGTCTCGACCTACTTCGGCGCCGATACCCAGGCGCTTGCGCTTGCATGGGTCAAGCCATGGGCCGTGGCATGCAACTCGATCACCGCCGCGCTCTCGCTCGGGTTCGATGACGAACTCTGCGCCCGCAGTTGCGAACCGCCGTTGCGCTTTTCGCCCTACTTCAACTCGCCCTCGACGCGTCCCTACACCGACCTCGGGCTGCGCCTTTCGATGCTGCTCGCGGCAGACGACGTGGCGGGCGCGAAGGCAATGATCGAGCGCGGCGTCGCTTCCGACAACACGCTTGGCCTGCGCGGTGCGCCGCCGGTGAACGCCTGGTTCGTCATCACGCCAGATCGGGCGCGCAGCACGCGCGCGTTGTTTTTTCCGCCGCCGGGCCGCTTGGATCGCTTGGGCATCGACGTTCACGTCGAGAGAACTAGCGCGCTTGAGAATGTCGATCGCGTACTGCTCTACATGACGGGCCTGGTGCGCGTCGCCAAGCTCGACACCATCGGCTGGGTGCCGGGCGGGGTGGGCGATCACCTCACTTCGTTCGGCGGCGTGCTCGACGGCAGCGGCGGGCAGATGAGCGCAACCGCGTGGATCGCTTCCGGCGCGACCGCGAGCTACGGCACGGTGAGCGAGCCCTGCTCGCACCCGCAGAAGTTTCCGTACGGGCAGGTGCTGCTGCTGCAATACGCTCAAGGTAGCAGCGTGATCGAGGCCTACTGGAAAAGCGTCGCCTGGCCTCAGCAAGGCGTGTTCATCGGCGAGCCCCTCGCGGCGCCGTTCGCGCGCCGCTAGTCCGATCCGACGGCGCCGTTCGCGCGCCGTTAAGCCGAGCCTGCGTCGTTCGCGCGCTCAGTCTCGAGCGCGGCGATGGCGCCAACACCAGAGCGCACCGCGCCTTCGAGCGTTGCGGGATAGGGCCCCGCGACGTAGTCGCCCGCCGCGACGAAGCCTTTGGCAATCCGCTGCACCGGCCGCGCCAAACCCGGCGTGCAAAGGAACGTGGCGCGCTTCTCGGTGAAGACGCGCACGAGTTCCAGAGGGCTCTTCACCTGATCGCCAAGCGCCGGGCGCGCCTGTTCGAGGACAGCCAGAGCAGTCGCCTCATTGCCGCGTGCGGTCCACGCCGCCGCGCCGCTGATGACGAAGGCGAGCAAGCCATCGATACCGCGCAACTGACCTAGGTCCAGTAC
>JBDTSN010000147.1:0-5909 GCA_039931145.1 Burkholderiales bacterium
TGCTGGCGTCGCACGTCTGGCGCCAGGACCACAACGGCTTCACGCACCAGGATCCGGGCTTCATCGACCACGTCGTCAACAAGAAGGCTGAGGTGGTGCGCGTCTATCTGCCGCCCGACGCCAACTGCCTGCTATCGGTGATGGATCATTGCCTGCGCAGCCGCCACTACGTCAACGTGGTGGTGGCTGGCAAGCACCCGGCGCCGCAGTGGCTGACGATGGACCAGGCCGTCAAGCATTGCACCGAAGGCGTCGGCATCTGGGAATGGGCCAGCAACGACGGTGAAGATGCGCCCGATGTCGTGATGGCCTGCTGCGGCGACGTGCCGACGCTCGAAACGCTGGCGGCTGTCTCGATCCTGCGCGAGCACCTGCCGGACTTGAAGATCCGCGTCGTCAACGTCGTTGACCTGATGCGACTGGAGCCGCACACGGAGCATCCACACGGCCTGATCGATGCCGACTTCGACGCGCTGTTCACGAAGGACAAGCCGGTCATCTTTGCCTTCCACGGCTACCCGTGGCTGATCCACCGGCTGACCTACCGCCGCACCAACCACGACAACATCCACGTGCGCGGCTACAAGGAAGAAGGCACGATCACCACGCCGTTCGACATGACGGTGCTGAACGACCTCGACCGCTTCCACCTCGTGATGGACGTCGTCGATCGCCTGCCGCAGACCGGCGACAAGGGCTTTGCGCTGAAGCTGCGCCTGAAGGAAAAGCTGATCGAACACCGGCAGTACATCCGCATCCATGGCCAGGACATGCCGGAGATCCGCAACTGGCGTTGGGGATCTCCGCAATGAACGTGCAAGCGCTGCGCGCCACGGCGGCTGCTCTGATGGCCAGCGACAAAGGCCTGCTGGCGATGGACGAGAGCAACCCGACCTGCAACCGGCGCTTCGCCGCGCTCGGCATCCCGCAGACGGAGGAGGCGCGGCGGTCGTGGCGTGAGCTCATCGTCACGACCCCCGGGTTGGCCGACAGCATCAGCGGCGTGATCCTGTACGACGAGACGATCCATCAGCGCCTGCACGACGGCCGGCCTTTCGCGCAGGCTCTGGCCGACGCGGGCATCGTCGTCGGGATCAAGGTCGACGCCGGCGCGAAGACGCTGGCCGGTCACCCGGGCGAATCGGTCACCGAAGGGCTCGACGGCCTGCGCGAGCGCCTGGCTGGCTATACCGCGATCGGCGCAAGCTTCGCCAAGTGGCGGACCGTGATCGCGCTCGACCCAGTTCTGCCAAGCGCTGCGTGCATCGCAGCCAACGCCCATGCGCTGGCGCGCTATGCCGCCTTGTGCCAGGAAGCCGGGCTCGTGCCCGTCGTCGAGCCGGAGGTGCTGATGACGGGCGACCACACGCTGCAGCGTTGTGCCGAAGTCACCGCGCAGGTGCTGCACGAGGTCTTCGCGCAGTTGCATGTTCAGCGCGTGCTGCTGGAAGGCCTGCTGCTGAAGCCGAACATGGTGCTGCCGGGGCTGGCCAGCGCCCAGCAGGTCACCGTCGACGAGGTGGCCGACGTCACCGTGACGGGCCTGCTGCGCACCGTGCCCGCGGCGGTGCCGGGCGTCGCGTTCCTGTCGGGGGGCCAGAGCGCTGAGCTGGCTTCTGCGCGCCTGAACGCGATGAACCGGCGCTTCAAGTCGCGCCTGCCCTGGGCGCTGACGTTCTCGTTCTCGCGCGCGATCCAGCAGCCGGCACTCGACATCTGGCGTGGCGAACCGGGCAACGCGGCGCAGGCCCAGCGTGCGCTGCAGCACCGCGCGGCCAGCAACCGTGCCGCGCGTCGCGGCGAATACTCGGCCGCGATTGACGCCCCCGCCTGAAGCAACCAACAAAACCTGCCATATCCCCATGAGGGCATGCTGGGTGGTCGCCCGCGGTTCACGAAGCCCGTAGCCGGCAATGGCACGAGCATCGCATTGCCGGTGCCTAAAAAGTAACAAAGTGGTCGAGCGTTGAACACCGCGCCGCAAGCCACCGTCGTAAATTGCCGGCGATGCCGGCGGCACCGGTAGATCCGCTGTTCCTGGGCGTACCGTAGGTGTCGACTTCAGAGGCGACGTGGGTCTGATCAACGCCAGCGGTTTGCTCTACCAGCGCGACGAACGCCTCTATCTGGTGACGAGCCGGAATGCTGCCGGAACCGCGTGCTGCCGAAGATCTCGGCCCGCATCGGCGACTGCAGCGCGCCACGCGCCGAGTCCAGCAGCGCGCCGGCCTCGCGCCGGCCGCTGCAATCTTCCACGTCGGTCGCGCCCGCGACTGATGCGCGCGCTTCATCAGCGGCGGCTCAGGACAGCAAGGCCAGACTCGCCATCACCAGTACGGTCATTGCCCCGAGCGTGGTCACGAAGCGCGGCGCGAGAAGGGCATCGAAGGCCTCGACCATACAGCGCAGGCGATGCAGTCGGCCGCGCGCGCGGGCGCACTGCTGCAACTGCTGGCGCAGGTCGCTGCGATAGGCGGAATTGAAAGCGGTGGTGGAAATCACTGGGTATCCTTCGCTGGGCTGGTGTTCCGGGAAGATGTGTTCGGCAGGGCTCACCTGCGCCTGAACACACTGGCGATGAGGCTGACGCAAGCGAGCAGCACGAACACGAAGAAGAGGATCTTTGCGATGCTCACCGCTGCGGCGGCGGCACCGCCGAAGCCGAAGAGCGCGGCGACCAGTGCGAGGAGTAGGAAGATGACCGCGTAGTACAGCATGGCAATGCTCCCAAGAATCCCGATCGGCACGACCAGGTCGCGATGGCGCTGCGCAACACCTGCTGCGGGTACCTCGCCGATCTGGACACTTCAATGCTGTGCGCCGTGCGGAAGCACGTCTGTGCGCTGGCGTACATGGGGCCGCGTTGACGGCGATGCGATGGTCTGGTCAGGAGAAGCTGGCGGCGATCCATGCACCGGTGATCCTGACGTTGCAGAACCGGCAGGCTGAGAAGGATCGCCTCAACGCCGCCCACGACTACGAGGTCAACTTGAAGGCCGAGCTTGAAATCATGCTGCTGAACGAGAAGATCGATACCCTGTGCAAAAGGGCTTGAACTGCGCCGTACTCAACTTGACTCCGGGCGGGCAGCGACCACATACCTTCGGAAGTCTTGGCCAACGGGACGCGTCGGCTATGAATCACGACGGCTGACGAAGCGCTGCATGGCGTGCGTGCCTGCGCTGCAGCGCACGGGGGCCCTCAGCCGGCCAGCCCTCGCCCGCAGCCTGTCGCGCGCGCACAAGTGCGTCGCTGAACCGCTCGAAGCGCCGGCCGCGCCATAGGTACTCTCGATGCTGTTGCAGCTTTCATCGGTGCAGCATGCCAAATGCCGGCCAGAGCCTCTGCGCGCTGGCGTACATGGGACGTATTTCTGCCGCCACCCGATGGTCGCGGCTCGCACCGCTTGCCATGCGCAGCTCAGCCACCGTCGTGGTGGTGCCGTGCGTCGTTACTGTCGCGATGCTTGAACCCTTTGAGTTCATGCTCGTCAGCGTTCGGCGCCCGACGGCCGCCATGGCCCTGAGCCATGCGGTCCGAGCGGAACACGTGGTCCCAGAAGGTGCTGGTCACGCCGTAGTAGCCGCTACCGGTCGCGTGATGCAGCGCATGCGATCGCCTGAGCCCTTTCAGCCAGCTACCGGCCACGCGGCCATGATGCATCGCATGGTGGGTCAGTGTGTACGCCAGGTAACCGCTCAACATGCCGAAGGTCAGCCCCCCTGCGTGCCACAGATTGGTCAGCGCGAGCGCCGGCACAAAGACCAGTGACACCATCAGCGCGACGCTCAGTATGGTGGGCGTGCAGATCAGCGCGGTGGGGTGCCGGTGGTGTGCGGCGTGCCAGTCGCTGAACGGGCGCAGGCCATGCAGCACGAAGCGATGCAGCGCGTATTCGACCAACGACCAGGTCGCGATGCCAACGATGGACAGGCCCACGACGCTCCATCGGATGGGCGCCGGTGTGGCGAGTACGAGATAGGCGAGCAGGGCTAGCCACGCGGCGCCATAGACCGCGAAGTCGGCGCGGTACTCGAATCGGCTGTGTTCGATCGTGAACAGTTGCAAGGGCTCCCCCTATCGAAGGTCTGGTGTCCCGGAGGTCAGGTCGCCTTTCGGATCAGGCTGCAGTGTCGGTGCGAGCCGCCGAACGGTCTGTGCGCCAGCGCACCACGACTTCGCGCGCGCAGCGTGCGCCCGCGCACAGACACTGCGTCGACCCAAGGCTAAAACGCACCCATCGACGGTGCGCGCGGCATCGACCACTTTCCACAGCGAGGACTTGGGATGAACCAAAGCCAGACACGCCTTGACACACGCGCTGCCGATGCGTCCTCACTTGCCTTATGCGCCGACGTGTTTGCCGTCCGCAAGACCCACACTGGTAACGTCATCAGCATCCCGGTCGATGCGGAACAAGCCAAGCAAGCCTTCGATACGCACACCGACCAAGCCGCCCTTTGGAATCCGCAGCCCAAACCTAGCGACGTCCTGCGAACCGGCGCCGAGGCCGGGCGTATCTCGGCCGCGACCCTGGCCGCGGCACACACGATCGCCCGGTTTCACGCTAACGCGCGGGCGGCTCGCACAGTGCAGCCATTGGATGCCGAACTCGGCGTCGGTCGCGCCCCGCTCCAGCGCGTCATTGAAGTGCAGACGCCATGAGCCTGCCGGCCGAAGCGGTCAGCTTGCCCGCAACCCAGCCGCCTGTGTGAACCGCCGGAAGGCGACCGACCTCAGCCTGGCTCGCTATCGGCCGACGCGTCGAAACTCCCGGTCTGCAGCGCCCGCGTCAGTCGATCGACTGCCTCGGCGAAGCTATGATTGTCCTGATCAGGAGCCATGCCGGCACCCGTAGTTCGGACTGCAGCATCTCCGCTCGCAATCCCGTGGCTTTCGCCCGATAGCAGGCGAGGAAGTCCAAAGGCCAAGGCGACCCAGGCTGTCGGACTTTCGCGGATTTGCGATCGGCGATCGACGCTGAATCGCGCCTGGGCATCCTTCAACTGGCGGCCGCCGACCAGAAGCATTTCCTTCGGCCTGGAGGCGGCACCCCCGAAGCGCCCCACTGCCTGATGCGCGTCCTTGGCGAGATGCTCCACACCCGGCCGCAGCGCCCCGGACACCTTGTCGATCGCCTGATGTGCGCCGCTGAAGGCGCGTTCGACCGCAGCGTTGGTTTCGTTGACATCGCGTTTCATCTTGCTTCTCCTGATCGGAGCGGCCCTGCAAAGCGCGACACCGGCCCCGACGGCGTGTCGAGCCGCGCTGGCTTCGCTTCGAGCACAGTTTGCGCATTGCGCGTGCGCGGTTCTGAGTGCCCGCGCACAGTGGGCGACCGCTCGATGGCGAGACTCGTCCGCCAGCGCTCCGACACGAACCGCGCCACCGGGCAAACTGCCAAGCAGGCGTGGATCAGTCCCCAAGGAAGGTCGTCGCCGCCACGCCACCCAGCCGGCCAGAACCGAACGCGTTCATTCACACCGGAGCGCAGCCTTCATGAACCGACGCCAGATCACCGGCATCCGGCATTGCCCTGATTGCCGACGCAGCCCCGTCGCCCGTCTTGGGTGCCCTGGCTCAGGTGGCCTTGGTCGCCGGCAACAGCCGGTCGTACTCCCGTTTGACCACGGCGTAGCACTCGCAGGTGCGCTTCTCCAGCCCTGAGCGGTCGAGCATGGTGATCTTGCCGCGCTGGTAATGGATCAAGCCGCATTCCTGCAAATGGCCAGCGGCCACGGTCACGCCTTCACGGCGCACGCCGAGCATGTTGGCGATCAGCTCCTGCGTCATCACCAACTCGTTGCCGCCCAGCCGATCCAGACTCAGCAGCAACCAGCGGCAAAGCTGCTCGTCGAGCGAATGATGGCGGTTGCACACCGCCGTCTGCGTCATCTGGCTGATCAGCG
>JBDTSN010000148.1:0-5794 GCA_039931145.1 Burkholderiales bacterium
CGGTTGCTCGAAAAAGGTGCGGATGCTCTGCGCGACGATCGGCCCGACGTCGCGCACTTCGAGAAGTTGCTCGGTGCTTGCGTCCATGATGCGGTCGAGCACTCCGAAATGCCGCGCCAGATCCTTCGCCGTCGCCTCACCGACCTGGCGAATGCCGAGCGCATAAAGAAATCGTGCGAGCGTCGTCTGCTTGCTTTTCTCGAGTGCACCGACAAGGTTTTGCGCGCTCTTGTCGGCCATGCGATCCAGCGCGGCAAGTTTGGCCACCCCTTCGTCACTCGCGAGTTTGTAAAGCTCGGGAAGAGTGCGGATCAGGCCGCCATCCACGAGTTGATCGACGAGCTTGTCGCCGAGCCCCTCGATGTCCATCGCGCGCCTCCCGGCGAAGTGCAGGATCGCCTGCTTGCGCTGCGCCGCGCAATACAGCCCTCCCGTGCAGCGATGTTCAATGCCGCCCTTCTCTCGCAGCACGCGGCTGGCGCACACCGGGCATTCGCGCGGCATGCGAAAGTTCGGCACGTAGGCAGGGCGCGGGCCTGGCACCCGGCCGACGACCTCAGGGATCACGTCGCCCGCGCGGCGCACGATCACCGTGTCGCCGACGCGCACGCCCTTGCGGCGCAGCTCGAACAGGTTGTGCAGCGTGGCGTTTGAAACCGTTGTGCCGCCGACGAACACCGGCTCGAGCTTGGCGACTGGCGTGAGCTTGCCGGTGCGGCCGACCTGAATCTCGATCGCGTTGAGCGTCGTCATCTGCTCCTGCGCCGGATACTTGTGCGCCACCGCCCAGCGCGGCTCGCGGGTGACGAAGCCGAGGCGCTTCTGGAGCACGATCGAATCGACCTTGTAGACGACGCCGTCGATGTCGAACGGCAGCGCATCGCGCTTTGCACCCATCTCGGCATGGAACGCGACGAGACCGTCCGCACCCCGCACGACCGCGCGATCGGCGCAAACCGGCACGCCGAAGGCGGCGATTGCATCGAGCGTCGCGCTGTGTGTCGCCGGCTGCTCCCAGCCCTCCAACTCACCCAAGCCGTAGGCGAAGAAACTCAGCGGGCGCTGCGCAGCGATTGCCGGGTCCAACTGGCGCACCGCACCGGCGGCCGCGTTGCGCGGGTTGACGAAGGTCTTCTCACCCTTTTCGCGCTGGCGTTCGTTCATGCGCTCAAAATCGTCGCGGCGCATGAATACCTCGCCGCGAATCTCGATCAACGGCGGTGCGTCGCCCCTCAAGCGCAGGGGGATCGCGCCACCCGCACCAGGCCGGCCGCGCACGGTGCGGATGTTCTGCGTCACGTCCTCGCCCGTCTCGCCGTCGCCGCGCGTGGCCGCCTGCACCAGCACGCCGCGTTCGTAACGCAGGTTGATGGCGAGGCCGTCGAACTTCAATTCGGCCTCGTATTCAATTGCCGGCGCCTCATCGGCGAGTTCGAGTTCGCGCCGCACACGCGCATCGAACGCATTTGCGCCAGCCGGCGTGGTGTCGGTTTCGGTGCGGATCGAGAGCATCGGCACCGCGTGGCGCACCGGCGCGAATCCTTCGAGCACGCGACCGATCACGCGCTGCGTCGGCGAGTCGGGCGTCAGCAGTTCGGGGCGTGCAGCCTCGATCGCCTGCAGTTCCTGAAACAGCCGGTCGTACTCGGCATCCGGAATCTCGGGCGCGTCATGCACGTAGTAGCGCTCGGCGTGGTGGCGCAACTGCGCGCGCAGTGCGTCCACACGCGCGTGCAGTTCGTCATCTCCCGTGCGCAGCGCATGGGCACGCTCGGCCGCATCCGCAGGCGGGATGTTGACGGGGGCCGGGGCGGGATCGGTCGGCATGTGCGACATTGTCCGACAGCGCCGCAATTGCACACGCTGTGCGGGCGATTGGCGCACGATGAATTCGCAGGCGCCAGGCACAGAAACGGAGACTCGGCTCATGGCATTCGACTACGACCTCATCACTCTCGGCGCCGGCTCTGGCGGCGTCGCCGCATCGCGGCGCGCGGCGGCGCTTGGCGCGAAGGTCGCGATCATCGAGTGCAGCCGTGTCGGCGGCACGTGTGTCATCCGCGGCTGCGTGCCGAAGAAGCTGATGATGTACGCCGCGCAATACGGCGATGCGCTGCGCGAGGCGCCGGGCTACGGCTGGTCGATCGGCGAATCGCACTTCTCGATGCCGCGCTGGGCGCAAGCCAAGGCGGCCGAAACGACGCGGCTCGAAGGCGTCTATCGGCAGCTGCTGTCAACGAGCGGCGTCGAACTGTTCGAGGGCTGGGCGCGCGTTGCCGGGCCGAATCAGGTCACAGTCGGCGATCGCACGTTGACGGCACGCCATCTGCTGATCGCGACCGGCGCAACCCCGGTGCGCGACAGCATTCCTGGCATCGAACACTGCGCCGTGTCGGACGATTTGCTCGACCTCATCCACTTGCCGGATCGCGCGGCGGTGATCGGCAGCGGCTTCATTGCGGTCGAGTTCGCGAGCATCCTCGCGCGGCTCGGCGTCTCGGTCAGCCTCTACTACCGCAGCGAATGGCCACTACGAGGCTTCGATGACGATCTGCGCCACCGCGCGGCGCAGGCGCTGCAGGCAGCGGGCGTCAAGCTTCACCCCGACGCTGCCCCGCAGTGTGTGGACAAGCTCGGTGATCGCCTTCTGCTCCGGTTTGCCGATGGCGAGGCGCATGATTTTGCGTTCGTGCTCAACGCAACCGGCAGGCGGCCGAACACCGAGCGCCTCGGCCTCGAAACGCTTGGTATCAAGCTCGGCGCGGAAGGCGCGGTGCCCGTGGACGCGCGCCGCCACACATCCGCCAAGCGGGTCTACGCGATCGGCGACGTGACGAACCACAGGAACCTGACGCCGGTCGCGATTGCCGAAGGCCGCGCACTCGTCGAGTCGCTGTTCGGCGACACCAAGCGCGAGGTCGATCTGAGCCTTGTCGCAAGTGCCGTCTTCCTGCTGCCGCCGATCGCGACGATCGGCCCGACCGAAGCCGAGGCGCTCGCCGCGGGCCACACGCTGAAGGTCTTCGAATCCGACTTCCGCCCGATGCGCCAGACCTTCTTCGGCGGCGCCGAGCGCAGCTACATGAAACTGCTCGTCGATGCGCTGACCGATCGTGTGCTTGCGGTGCACATGCTCGGCGCCGATGCGCCCGAGATCGTGCAGGGTCTCGCCGTCGCCCTCACCTGCGGCGCGACGAAGGCGCAGTTCGACCGCACGATCGCGGTGCATCCGACGGCCGCCGAAGAGTTCGTGCTGATGCGCGAGCCGGCACGCGTCGTGCACCCCGCTGGCGCCGACTGAACACGCTCCGCACGCACCGCGCTATGTGGCGCGGTGCGGCACCGCGTCGCCCCGCGCCGCGCCGCGCCGTCTCGTGCCGCGACAGGACCCGCGCCGCCTGTTGAAGGTACGCCGCCGCCGTTACGCGGCCGCCTCCATTGCCTTGTCGTAGCGCCCGGCGCACGCAGCACCGTTCAACTTCGCACGCTTCGCGAGTGCGGCCTGTGCCGCGCCAACATTGGTGGCCTTTCCTTGCCAGGCCTTGAGGACAGGCTCCTGCAGCGCACGGCCATACGAGAAGCTCAACACCCAGGGCTGCGCACCGCCGCGGTTCATCGCATCAAGGTTCGCAGTCGCCTCCTCCGGCGTCTGCCCTCCGGAGAGGAAGAAGATGCCCGGCATCGCCGCTGGCACCGTACGGCGCAGCACCGCCAAGGTTGCCAGCGCGACTTCAGTCGGCGATGCACGCTTGGTGTTGCTCTTGCCCGGAACGACCATGCTCGGCTTGAGGATCATGTGCTCGAGCACAACCGCGTTTCGACGCAGGGCGGCGAAGACCTCTGCCAGCACCGCCTCGGTCACTTCGGCACAGCGCGCCATGCTGTGATCGCCGTCCATCAGCACCTCGGGCTCGACGATCGGCACGATGCCCTGCTCCTGGCAGATCGCCGCATAGCGCGCGAGTGCATCGGCGTTCGCCTGGATCGCGAGCCAGCTCGGCAGCGTCGCCGAGATGTTGTAGACAGCGCGCCATTTCGCAAACCGCGCGCCCTGCGTTTTGTAGCCCTCGAAGCGCTTCGCCAAACCGTCGAGCCCTTGCGTGATCTCGTCGCCCGGTGCGTGCGCAAGCGCGATCTTGCCGGCATCGACCTTGATGCCGGCAACGATGCCCTGGGCTTCCGCGGCCTTCGGCAGCGGCGTGCCGTCGTCCGCCATCTGGCCGAGCGTTTCCTCGAACAGAATCACGCCGCAGATGTGTTCGCCGAGCCCCGGCGTTGCGAGCAGCAGGCTGCGATAGGCCCGCCGCAGTTCTTCGGTCGATTCGACGCCGATTGCCTTGAAGCGCTTGGCAATCGTCGGCGTGCTCTCGTCCGCCGCCAGGATGCCGCGGCCCGGACGCAACATTGCGTCCATCGTTGCCTGAAGTTCACTCTGAATGCTCATGTCGCGCTCCTTTGGGTTGCGGCTGCGACGCGCTGGATCGAACCGCGCGCCAGAAAGTACCTTTATGCGCGGTGCGGCAGGTGCTCGTCAAGTGCAAGGGCTTGCACGGCTGATATTCGTCATCAATCGCGGGTTGGGCAGCCGCCATGTGGGCTGCCGCCGTGGGCCGGGCACGTTAATCAGCTGAACAAGCGTCGAGCCGCAGCCGAGCCGGCGGCCAGGTCGCGCTCGGCGAGCGCGGCGTAGAGCCGCTCTAGCTCGGCGCCGATGCTGGCGAAGGCTTCCTCGCCCAGTGGCCGGCCGTTGTCGTCCACAAGCTGCGCATCCATGTCGACCGCGAGCGCGTTCGCGCTCGATTTCCAGGCGGCAAAAGGTTCGTGCGACGCTTCCGTCTGCGCAACGTCGAAACTGAGCGTGACATCGCGCAGCGTCGCATTCTCGGGCTGATCCGCAAACGCCGCCTGCGCGCCGAAGGAGAGCACGAGCACGGCGGGCCCGCCCTCGTCGGCCGCCGGGAGCACCAGGCGGCCCGGCACCGGCCCGTTGACGAAGCCGTGGCGCTGCGCCTGCTGCAGCAGGTAGCCAACAGACCAGGCGACACCGTTCGCTCGCAGATGCAGCGCGAGCTGCGCGTCGTGCGCCGACGCAAAGGCATCGAGTTCGCGCGCACGCCCGACGACGTCGAGCATGTCGGGCAAATCCGGCATCGCGCCAAGGGCGTCGGCGATCGCCTGAACGCGTTGCACGAATTCGGAGTACTCGATCTCATTGAGCGCGCCGGTGCGATTGGCAAGCAGTACGCCGGCCTGGAGTGCACTGTAGGACGCGTCTTCGTTGATCGTCTCCCACTCGCCCGTACTCGCCGCCAGCCCTTCGACGATGAACGGCTTGCTGCCGACCCGCCGCGTCGCCGGGAGATGCTGGAGGACGAACGCGCCCGCCAGAGCAAGCTCGGGTTTGAGGGTGGCGATCGCGTCGATCAACGCATCGAGGCGCGCCACATTGCGCCGCGGCGCACTGCGCGGCAGCGTCGGCTCCGATGAGGTGTCTTCAGTGCCGGCGCTGGCGCCCGCGTCCGTCAACACCGGTTCGAGCTGCTCGCCTGCCTCGCCTGCCGCCGACGGCGTTGCACGCCGTGGCCCGGCGCGCCGCGCCTGCCACGCGCCGTGCGCCAGCACGCCAGCGAGCGCGACGCCGCCGACGATCGCAAGTGCCACCGTGAGGTCAGTCATGGTGCCCGCACTCTGATAGGTTCATGTTCATCACGCCGCCTCCGCCATGCTGACTGCTGCCTGCATGTCCACCGCGACGATGCGCGACACGCCCTGCTCCTGCATCGTCACGCCGATC
>JBDTSN010000149.1:0-5789 GCA_039931145.1 Burkholderiales bacterium
GCTGCGCTTGACGATGCCGCTCATCACGCCGCGGCCGTCGACATCGATCTCGCGCGCGAGGCTGACGTTGACGCTGAGGATCTGTCCGCTCATCCGCACATGATGCCCGACGGCGGGGCGCGGCGGTCGGTGCAACTACCGCTTCGGGTGGCGTTGTATAGTTTGCTATATTGAAAAGCAGCAATCCGATGCCAACGATCCGCAAGCCGAAGCAGTCCGTTCTACACGCACGCGAGCTTGGCCCGCCGAGCCGACTGCGCGGCCGGCTGAGCCTCGACGTGCCCGGCGGCGCGCTCGTCGGCGAGCGGCGCGTGCGCCTGTTGGAGGCGATCACCGAGCACGGCTCGATCACACGCGCGGCCGCAGCCGTGCCGCTGTCGTACAAGGCGGCGTGGGACGCGCTCGAGGCGATGAACAACCTCTCGCCGAGCCCGCTCGTCGAGCGCAGCACTGGTGGCCGCCAGGGCGGCGGCACGCGATTGACGGATGCTGGCCGCGAACTCGTCGCGATGTATCGCGCCGTCGAGAGCGAACAGCAGGTCTCGCTCGACCGCCTCGGCAGTCTTGCACCGGGCAAGCGCCGTGTGGCGCGAGGTGCGGGCGCGCCGAATGCACCAGATGCGCAGGCGATGCGGGCGCTGCTGCGCCGCATGGCGGTGCGCACCAGCGCGCGCAACCAGTTCGTTGGCACGGTCACAAGGCTGCGTGCCGGCAAGGTCGGCGTCGAGGTGAACCTCGAGCTCGACGCGCAGACGAGCATCGTCGCCGGCGTCACGCGCGACAGCGCCAACGCGCTCGGCCTCAGGCTTGGCGCCACAGTGATGGCGATCGTGAAGGCCTCGTCGGTGCTGATCGCAGTTGGCGACGTGCAGACGAGCGCGCGCAATCACCTCACAGGCGCCGTCAGCCGCGTCGTGAAGAGCCCCATCAGCGCCGAGGTGACGCTCGCGCTGCCGGCAGGCCGCAGTGTGACGGCCGGCATCACGCGCGACAGCCTCGATCGCCTCGGGCTCGCTCGCGGCGTCAAGGCGAGCGCGCTTTTCAAGGTGTCGAGCGTGATCCTCGTCGCGCTCGACTGATCAACCACTTTCAACTGGAGTTCAGTGTGTTCAAGTCATCCGCGCTCGCCGTCGCCCTTTGCATGTTCGTGACGGCACTTGCTCCCGTTAGCGCTCTTGCCGATGAGGTACAGGTCGCCGTCGCCGCGAACTTCAACGGGCCGATGCAGCGCATCGCCGCTGACTTCGAGCGTGAGACCGGGCACAAGGCGCTCGTCAGCATCGGATCGACCGGCAAGTTCTACGCCCAGATCAAGAACGGCGCGCCGTTCGAGGTGCTGCTCTCCGCCGACGAAGCGACGCCGAAGCGGCTCGAAGCGGAGGGCGCGGCAGTGGCCGGCAGCCGCTTCGCCTATGCCATCGGCCAACTCGTGCTCTGGTCCGCGCGGCCGGGCTTTGTCGATGCCGAAGGCGCGGTGCTGCGCAAGGGCGACTTTCGCCACCTCGCGCTTGCGAATCCGAAGACCGCGCCGTATGGCGTCGCGGCGGTGCAGACGCTCGAGGCCTTGAAGCTGTTCGACCGGCTCGCCCCGCGCTTCGTTCAGGGCGAGAACATTGCGCAGACGCAGCAATACGTCGCCACTGGCAATGCCGAACTCGGCTTCGTTGCGCTCTCGCAGGTCTGGCGCGACGGGCGCATCGCCGAAGGTTCGGGTTGGATCGTTCCCGCCGCGATGCACGCGCCGATCCGCCAGGATGCGGTGCTGCTCGTCCCCGGCCGCGACCGCACGGCGGCGATCGCGCTGCTACGCTACCTGCGCGGCGAATCGGCGCGTGCCGTGATCCGCGGCTTCGGCTACGCCCTGCCACCTTCGGCCGATGTTCAGTAGCGCCGACCTCGCCGCCGCTGCGCTCACGCTGCGACTGGCGGGGGCGACCACGCTCGTGCTGCTCGTCGTTGGCACGCCGATCGCCTGGTGGCTCGCACGCACGCGCTCGCGCCTGAAGCCGGCGATCGGCGCGATCGTCGCCTTGCCGCTTGTCCTGCCGCCGACCGTGCTCGGCTTTTACCTGCTTGTCGCGATGGGGCCCGAAGGCCCGCTCGGCCGCGCGATGCTTTCCCTCGGCCTGCCGCTGCTGCCGTTCACGTTCTGGGGGCTGGTCGTCGCGTCGGTGTTCTATTCAATGCCGTTCGTCGTCCAGCCACTGCAGCAAGCCTTCGAGGCGATCGGCGAGACGACGCTCGAAGCCGCGGCGACCTTGCGCGCCGGCGCCTGGGACCGCTTCTTTCACGTCGCGCTGCCGCTCGCTCGCCCGGGCCTGCTGACGGCCATCGTGCTCGGCTTCGCGCACACCGTGGGCGAATTCGGCGTCGTGCTGATGATCGGCGGCAACATCCCGGGCCAGACGCGCGTGCTGTCTGTGCTGATCTTCGACCACGTCGAGGCGCTCGACTACGCGCCGGCGCACGCGCTGTCGGCGGCGATGCTCGTCTTCAGCTTCATCGTCCTGCTGCTACTCTACGCGTTCAATCCGGGCCTACGCCGGCTGGCCGCATGAGCCGCGTAAGAGGGGCCCCGCGAAGCGGGGATCGAAGCGAGCGAATGCGGCCGCGCGCCGACGACTCGGTGGTTGCGCCGATCCGAATTGTCCGGAGGCGAGCAGCATGAGCCGCGCCGCATGACGGCGCCAATCGAAGCGCGCCTTGCGCTCGCCTATCCAGGCTTCAGCCTGGATGTAGACATTGAACTGCCGGGCGCGGGTTTCAGCGCGCTGTTCGGCCCCTCGGCGAGCGGCAAGACGAGTTGCCTGCGCGCGATCGCCGGCCTCCAGCGCGCGCACGGGCGGCTTTGCGTCGGTGGCGAGGTCTGGCAGGACGACGAGCAGGGCGTCTTCTTGCCGCCGCACCGGCGTGCGCTAGGCATGGTGTTTCAGCAGGCTGCGCTTTTCGCCCACCTGACCGTGCGCGGCAACCTCGAGTTCGCGCGCCGGCGCGTGCCGGCTGGGGAAAGGCGCGTCGAGTTCGACCAAGTGCTCGCCCTGCTCGATCTGGAACCTCTGCTCGAACGCCGACCAGAACGCCTGTCCGGCGGCGAGGCGCAGCGCGTCGCGATCGGCCGCGCGCTCGTCGCGAGCCCGCGCCTTCTGTTGCTCGACGAACCGCTCGCGTCGCTCGACCTGCCGCGCCGGGCGGAGCTGATGGCCTGCCTGCAAAAGATGCAGTCGGAGCTTGCGATCCCCGCGATCTACGTCAGCCACGCGCCCGAAGAGGTCGCGCAACTGACGAGCCACGTCGTCTTGCTCGAAGCGGGGCGCGTTCGTGCGAGCGGCACAACGGCCGAGCTGCTGACCCGGCTCGATCTGCCGCTTGCGCAGGGCGACTCTGCACAAGCGGCGCTGAAGATTGAAGTGAGCGCCTACGACCCGGTTGATCGCATTGTCCACGTCACCTTCGATGGTGGTGAACTGCTCTTGCCGGGTACTGATGCGGCGCTAGGGGCGCGCCGCATCGTGCGCGTGATGGCGCGCGACGTGAGCCTCACGCTTTCACGCCACGCCGACACGAGCATCCTCAACATCCTGCCCGTGACAGTGCTCGCGCTCGCCGACGACACACCCGGCCACGTGGTGGTGCGCCTCGCCGCCGGCGGATCGACCCTGCTCGCACGTATCACGCGGCGTTCGGCGGATGCACTCAGGCTGCGTCCCGGGCTCGGCGTGCAGGCGCAGATCAAGGGCGCCGCGATCGCGTGACGGGTACCACAGCGTGCCCGCTTCGGGCGGATGAAAAGTCGATAGACTGGCCGTCCTGCCTCGCCAGTGGCATCCCTGTGAACCGGGGGTGACGCTGCCTTGCGATGGCGAGAAAATCCAGCTCCTGGCGCCTCGGCTTGATCAGCCGGCAACGCGCGAGAGGGCCCCGACCCGGGGCCAGGAATCACGTGGCATTTGGTCAGCCTCGAACCCTCGGCGCGGGGTTGACCCAATTCCGACACGACGACTTTTCAACTCCAAGGACTGGACCCCTCATGAATGCCACCCCGAGCGCAGATACGCACCTGAACGTCCCCGCTTACGTCAAACACAAGCGTCTGATTGTGTGGGTGAGTGAAATGGCGGCCCTCACCGGCGCGCGCGACGTCGTCTGGTGCGACGGCAGCGACGAGGAATACGACCGCCTGTGCAAGCAGCTCGTCGATGCCGGCACTTTCACTCGATTGAACCACGAGCTGCGGCCGCACAGCTTCCTCGCGCGCAGCGCGCCGAGTGATGTGGCACGCGTCGAGGGCCGCACCTTCATCTGCTGCGAGCAAAAGCAGGACGCCGGCCCGACCAACAACTGGCTCGCGCCGGCCGAGATGCGCGCCTTGCTGCAAACCGGCGAGAAAGCGCTCTTCAAGGGCAGCATGCACGGCCGCACGATGTACGTCGTGCCGTTCAGCATGGGGCCGCTCGGCTCGCCGATCGCGCACATCGGCGTCGAGCTGAGCGACAGCGCCTATGTCGCCGTCAACATGAAGTTGATGACGCGCATGGGGCGCGGCGCGCTCGACGTGCTCGGCGCGGACGGCGAGTTCGTGCCCTGCATGCACACCGTAGGCGCGCCGCTCGAGGCGGGGCAAAAGGATGTCGCCTGGCCGTGCAACGACACCAAGTACATCGTCCACTACCCCGAAACGCGCGAGATCTGGAGCTACGGTTCGGGCTACGGCGGCAATGCGCTGCTCGGCAAGAAGTGCTTCGCGTTGCGCATCGCTAGCTGGATGGGGCGTGAGGCGAGCAACGGCGCTGGCTGGCTCGCCGAGCACATGCTGCTGCTGGGCGTCACGTCGCCCGAGGGCAAGAAGCACCACGTTGCCGCCGCCTTCCCGAGCGCGTGCGGCAAGACGAACTTTGCGATGCTCGTGCCGCCCGCCGGCTTCGAGGGCTGGAAGGTGACGACGATTGGCGACGATATCGCCTGGATCAAACCCGACGCCGACGGCCGGCTCCATGCGATCAACCCCGAGGCGGGCTATTTCGGCGTGGCCCCCGGCACCAACCACAAGACGAACCCGAACTGCATGGCGAGCCTCGCGCGCGACGTGATCTTCACCAACGTCGCCCTCACCGACGACGGCGACGTCTGGTGGGAGGGCATGACCGAGACGCCGCCCGCGCACTGCATTGACTGGCAGGGCCGCGACTGGACGCCGGCGAGCGGCAAGGAAACCGGCACCAAGGCGGCGCACCCGAATTCGCGCTTCACCGTCGCGGCGACGAACAACCCGGCGCTCGACCCGGAGTGGGACAACCCGAACGGCGTCGCGATCGACGCCTTCATCTTCGGCGGCCGTCGCTCGACGACCGTGCCGCTCGTGACCGAGGCGCGCAGCTGGGTCGAAGGCGTCTACATGGCGGCGACGATGGGCAGCGAGACAACCGCCGCGATGGTCGGTCAGGCCGGCGTCGTGCGGCGCGACCCGTTCGCGATGCTGCCCTTCACCGGCTACAACATGAGCGACTATTTCCAGCACTGGCTGGACATGGGCAAGCGTATCGCGGCGCTGTGCGCGAAGAGCGGATGCAAGGTGCCGAAGATCTTCTGCGTCAACTGGTTCAGGAAGGGCGCCGACGGCAAGTTCATCTGGCCCGGCTATGGCGAGAACATGCGCGTGCTGAAGTGGATGCTCGATCGGGTGCAGGGCCGCGGCGAAGGCGTCGAGCACGTGTTCGGCATCAGCCCGCGCTACGAAGACCTGAACTGGACCGGGCTCGACTTCCCGCCGGCCCGCTTCCAGCAGGTGACGA
>JBDTSN010000150.1:0-5776 GCA_039931145.1 Burkholderiales bacterium
CCGGGCTGCGCCTCGATCACCTGCTGATCGCACCCACGCTCGCGCATGCGCTCGTTGCGCCGGCCATAGTCACCCGCGAGAGCATGGGCACGGCGGGGCGCCCGTTTAGTTCAACATCACGTGGAGGTCGACAGTGAGCGACATGGAAAAGCAGGTTCTGCGTAGTCTCGAGACGTACAAGTCCGCCGTGCTGGCAAAGAATGTTGAGACGTTCATGCACTTGTACGCTCCCGATGTCAGAGTATTCGATGCTTGGGGCATATGGTCGTATGAAGAAGCCGCGGCGTGGAGAGTTGCCGTCGAAGGCTGGTTTTCCTCGCTTGGGAGCGAGACCTGCAAGGTGATGTTTGACGACGTGCAGATCATCGGTGACCCAGGTTTTGCGGCGATGAGCGCCATCGTGACCTACGCAGGGATTTCGGCGCAAGGGCAGCAGATTCGAGCCATGCAGAACCGCATCAGCTGGGTGCTCAAGATCAGTGGCCACGTTTTGCGCATCGTCCACGAGCACACGTCCGCGCCGGTTGGTTTTGAAGACGCGAAAGCAATCCTCAAGCGCGAAGACAAGGCATGACTGCGAGTTTCTTGCCGACGACATTCACGACCCTTTGGGTGACAGCGCTACGCACCCGATAGAGGCGCACTCCGCTCAGCCGCCAGCCGCCCGATAGACCAGATCACGCAGGAACAGCGACAGCGGCGCGAAGTAGGTGACGACCAGCAGGCAGCCGAACACCACCAGCACGAACGGTATGAGGTGCCTGACGATGCTTTGCAGTGGAATCTTGGCCACCATGCAGGCCGCAAACAGGTTCACGCCGAACGGCGGCGTGATCATCCCGAGCGCGAGATTGACGACCATGATGGTGCCGAAGTGCACCGGGTCGATGCCGAAGTGCGCGGCGATCGGCGTCAGGATCGGCGCGAGGACGATGATCGACGCCGAGGTCTCGATGAACATGCCGATGACGAACAGCGCCACGTTCACGCCGAGCAGGAACAGCATGGGCGTCTTGAGCGTCTCGACGAGCCACTCGCCGAGCATTGCCGGCACGTTCGCGCGCGTGATCAGGAAGCTGAACAGGCCGGCGCAGGCGATGATCATCAGGATCACGGTCGAGGAGATCACCGATCTGCGCAGCACGCGCACCAGATCAGCAACGCCGATCTCGCGATAGATCAGCATGCCGACCAGCAGCGCATAGAACACGGCGACGACCGACGCCTCGGTTGGAGTGAACACGCCGCCATAGATGCCGCCGAGGATGATGACCGGCATCAGCAGCGCAAACCCGGCGCGGCGCGTCGCCGTGAGGATCGGCAGGCGGCCTTCGCGATCGAGCTTGCCGTAACCCTTGATCTTTGCCCACAGCCAGACGGTGAGGATCAACGCGCCGCCAATCAGCAAGCCCGGCCCGATGCCGGCGATGAACAGTTCCCCCACCGACACGTCGGCCGAGATGCCATACAGGATCATCGGGATCGACGGCGGAATGATGACGCCGAGCTCGGCCGACGTCGCCTGTAGCGCCGCGGCGAAGGTGACCGGGTAGCCGTGCTTGACCATTGCCGGGATCAGGATGGCGCCGATCGCAAACGTTGTCGCCACGCTCGAGCCGGAGACAGCGGCGAAGATCATGCACGTCAGCACACAGGTCGCGGCCAGGCCGCCCTGCACGCCGCCGACGATCGACTTGGCGAACTCGACAAGCCGCACCGAGATGCCGCCACTCTCCATCAGGTTGCCGGCCAGGATGAAGAAGGGAATCGCCGCGAGCGGATATTTGTCGAGCGACGTGAACATCTGCTGGCCGACGATCAGCAGCGAAGCGCCGTCGTTCGACAAGATGCCGACGATGCTCGCCATGCCGATCGCCACCGCGACCGGAATGCTCAGCGCAAACAGCACGAGCATGGTGGTGAGCATGATCGAAGGCATCGTCGCTACCTGTGGTTCGCTTTGCTACTGCGCCCGTGTTGCGCCTACTGCGCGCTCTCGAGCTCGCTGCGCTGCGGATCGAAAAAGTGGGCGATGACGGCAAGCATGCTGAAGCACGCACCGAGCGGCACCGCGAGATACGCCCACGAGATCGAGACGCCCAGCCCGGCAAGAGTCTGGAAGCGGATGCGCCACGTGACCTCGAACCCGGCCCACGCGACGATGATCAGAAACGCCAACGTGATCAGCGTTATCACGCCTTCGAGCACGATGCGTGAGCGGCCCTTGCAAAGGCGGTAGAGCACATCGACCGAAACGAGCGCGCCCTCGCGGAAGGTCGCGACCATGCCGAAGTACACCATCCAGATGAGCGCGGTTCGCGTCGACACCTCGGTCCAGTCGGACGGGTTCTCAAACACGAAGCGCGTCAACACCTGGTACATGCCCAGGCAACTCGCGAGCGCGAGCAGCGCCAGCGCCAGCGCCGTGATGACGCCGGTCAGGCGACGCTCAAAGCGCAGGAATGCGGCGAGCATGGGCCGTGAAGAAGATCGGGCTGCGGGCCGGCTCGGCGCCTGTCGGCCTGCGGCTTCAGTGCGGTCAGTACTTGAAGTCGCGGATCTTGTCGATGTTGGCCTGCCCGTATTTCTTTGCGTACTGCGCGTAAGCGGGGCCGAGCTTTGCCTGGAACTTCGATGCGTCGATGTTGGTGTCGACCTGCATGCCCTGCTTCCTCAGCTCGGCGACGCCGTTTTGCTCGACGTCGTCGACGAACTTGCGCATCGCCACCTTGCCCGCCTCGGCCGCGCTGATGAACGCCTTCTTGTCCGCCGCCGACAGCGCGTTCCAGTCCTTCGGCGACATCATGAACAACGACGGCGAATACACGTGGCGGGTCAGCGACAGGTACTTTTGCACCTGCGACAGCTTGGCCGAGACGATCACCGAGATCGGGTTTTCCTGGCCGTCGATTGTGTGCTGCTGCAACGCGGGGATGACCTCGGGCCACGCCATCGGCGTCGGCAGCGCGCCCAGCACCTTGAACGCCTCGATATGCACCGGGTTCTCCATCGTGCGGATCTTCAGGCCCTTCAGATCATCCGGCGTCGCGACCTGACGCTTGCTGTTCGTCAGATCACGAAAGCCCTGCTCACCCCAGCCGAGTGCAATCAGCCCGTGCGACGGAAACTTGCTCAGCAGGTCCGCGCCGATAGGGCCGTCGAGCACGGCGCGCGCATGCTCCGGGCTCTTGAACAGGAAGGGAATATCGGTGATGCCGACCTCAGGCACGAAATTGCTGACCGGGCCGGTCGAGACGTTGACCATATCGAGCGTGCCGAGTTGAACCTGCTCGATCATCTCGCGTTCGCCGCCGAGCGCGCCATTCGGAAAGTGCTGAATCTGATAGCGGCCGTTCGTAAGCTCCGTCAGCTTGTCGGCGAACGCCTTCGCCCCGACGCCGTAGTGCGATTCAAGGCTGAGGGCGTAGCCCATCTTGAACACGGTGGGGCTTTGCGCCAATGCGGGCGCGCAAGTTCCGACCGCAAGGACCAACGCGGCAGCGAGGCGAAACAACTTCATGATGTGTGCTCCATTTGAAAATTCGAATCCAGGCCGGACGGCGCCGACGCTCACGAACAGGCGAGTCGATTCTATTTCCCGGCGCGCGCACGCCTCAATGCGCCCCCACAAGATAGGTGGGCAAGCGTCAGCCCGCGGTGTGGCTGGCTGACCGCACCTCTCGTGGTCACCTTGGTGACTTCCCGCTCGAAGCGATGGGACTCGAGCGCATCCTCACGCGCCTGAGACTACTGGCCCGGGCGCTGCCTCCGGCGGGTGCGCAAGCCGCTGCTCCAGGCGTTGCTTGTCGGCGGTCAGCCCGCTCGCGACCTGCGCCATCAACTCGAAGCCGAAGTCTGGGTTCTGGTAATAGAGCTGCTTGAGCGTGCTCTCGTCAATCGTCAGCACGGTGCATTTGGTCGTGCAGCGCGCCGTCAGCGTGCGCTGCTTGTCGGGGGCGAAGAAGGCGATCGCACCGAACATCGTGCCGGGCTCGATGAAGGCGCCGATCTCGACGAGCTCGATCTTGCCGTCGGCGAGGAAGTACAAGTGATCGGCCTGATCGCCCTTGTGGAACAGAACGTCGCCGGCCTTGCGCTTGGTGCGCACCATGTAGGGTTTGAGCCAGATCCCCGTGCCGTCGCGGTGCTTGGTCGCGGCCCGCACGCGCCGTGTGAGGCGCACCATCTGCACCGCGCGCACGATGTTGATCGGAAGCAGCGCCGCGTTGAGCACGAGCATCGCAATCGATGGATGCAGCACGCCGTAGATCACGAAGCCCACATTTCCGCCGACCGCGAGCCAGCGCAGCGGAATCATCGTCTTGACGAACGAGCTGATGACGACCAGCGCGACGGCAATTGCCAACACGGCAATGGCGACGATCTGCCACGGCGACGCGAGCGTTTCCGCGATCCATGCTTCGGCGAGCGCGACGAGATCAGGAAACAACAAGCGAACTCCTATGACGGTGACGCTGTGACGCTCCAGGCGCGGCGCGCCCGAGCCATCCGCCGACAGCATGTCGGTCGGCGCGCCGGGTGACAATTCGCCCCCTTTCGCCGCAACGCCGCACATCATGCCCGAGTCCCCGCCCGTCGCCCATCCGCGATCGATCCGCAGCTTCGTGCTGCGCGCCGGCCGCATGGGCAGCGGGCAGACGCGCGCATTGCAGGAACTCGGGCCGCGCTTCGTGCTGCCCTACCAGGCGACGACGCTGGATTTCGAGTCGATCTTCGGCCGCCGCGCGCCGGTCATCCTCGAGATCGGCTTCGGCATGGGCGACGCCACCGCCGCAATAGCAGCCAGCATGCCGGAGGTCGATTTCCTTGGCGTCGAAGTGCATCCGCCCGGAGTCGGCGCCTTGCTTCAGCGCATCGGCGAGCGCGGCCTGACCAACGTTCGGATCGTGCAGCACGACGCGGTGGAAGTGCTCGCGGCGATGGTGCCCGCGGCGTCGCTTGCCGGCATCCACATCTTCTTCCCCGATCCGTGGCACAAGAATCGCCACCACAAGCGGCGCCTGCTTCAGCACGATTTCGTCGCGAAGCTAGCGTGCCATCTCGCACCCGGCGGCACGCTGCATTGCGCGACCGACTGGCAACCCTACGCCGAGCAGATGCTCGAGGTCTTGTCGGCCGAACCGCTGCTCGTCAACACCGTGGCGGGCTACGCACCGCGGCCCGACTACCGGCCGCTGACAAAGTTCGAAGCGCGCGGGCTGAAACTCGGGCACGGCGTGTGGGATCTGATCTTCGCACGGCGCTGATCGAAGCTCAGTCCGAATCTCAATCGGCCCATTGCACCGCCCCACTCCAGGCGGTTGCGAGGACGACGATGCCGAACGCGATGCGATACCAGGCGAACGGCACGAAGTCGTGCGTCGACACATAGCGCAGCAGCCAGCGTATGCACAGCCAGGCGCTCAGGAACGAGAACAGGAGGCCTATCGCAAAGAGCGGTATGTCGGCCATCGAAAGCAGCGCGCGCTCCTTGAAGAGGCTGTAGGCGCCGGCACCGATCAGCGTCGGGATAGCGAGAAAGAAGGTGAACTCGGTTGCCGCCTTGCGCGACAGGCCAAACCACATGCCGCCGATGATCGTCGCACCGGAGCGGCTCGTGCCTGGAACGAGCGCGAGGCACTGTGCGAGGCCGATCTTGAACGCATCGCCCACCGTCATCTCGTCAACACTGTGCACGCGAACCGGCGGCTGCTTGCGGCGCTCGATCCACAAGATGATGAGGCCGCCGACGATGAAGGCGCTGGCGACGACGATG
>JBDTSN010000151.1:0-5768 GCA_039931145.1 Burkholderiales bacterium
ATGCCCGGCGAGCGCTTTAACCGCAACGTGCTCTTCACCTGCCTCGGCAGCCCCGGCAAGCCGGTCGTCGATACAGTCGGCCCGCTGTTGCTGCAACGTGGCGACCGGATCCTGCTGTGTTCGGACGGACTGTGGGGCAACGTGAGCGACGCCGAGGTCACCGATCAACTTGCGAACCACCCGATCTCGGATGCTGTGCCGGACCTCGTCGAGATGGCGCTGCGCAAGGGCGGCACGAAGTGCGACAACGTGACCGTGCTCGCGATCGAGTGGGAATCGGCGGAGAACGCTGACAGCGTCGCCGCCGTCTCGACGCAGGCGCTCGGCGATGAAGTCTTCGCTTCGACGATCCAGGCGAGCGTGCTCGGTCAGGACGTGTCCGATGAACTCGACGAGGCCGAGATCGAGCGCTCGATCCGCGAAATCAACGACGCTATCCGGCGCTCGTCAAACAGGAAGACCTGAAGCAACTATGACGACTTTCTTCCAGCGCACGCAAGGGCGCGCCGCGAACGCACTGCGCCCGGTTCGAATCACGCGCCACTACACACGCCACGCCGAGGGCTCGGTGCTCGTCGAGTTCGGCGATACCAAGGTGCTGTGCACCGCGTCGGTCGAAGAAAAGGTGCCGCCGCACAAGCGCGGCAGCGGCCAGGGCTGGGTCACTGCCGAATACGGCATGCTGCCGCGCGCGACGAACACGCGCAGCGACCGCGAGGCGGCACGCGGCAAACAAAGCGGCCGCACGCAGGAGATTCAGCGCCTGATCGGCCGCTCGCTGCGCTGCGTGTTCGATTTGAAGAAGCTCGGCGAGCGCACGATATCGCTCGACTGCGACGTGATCCAGGCCGACGGCGGCACGCGCACCGCGGCGATCACCGGCGCCTTCGTCGCTGCGCACGACGCGGTGAGCTGGTTGCTCGAACGCAAGCTGATCACCGAGACGCCGATTCGCGATTTCGTCGCCGCGGTCTCGGTCGGCATCGTGCAGGGAACGCCGGTGCTCGACCTCGAGTACGTCGAAGACTCGGCCTGCGACACCGACATGAACGTCGTCATGACGGGTGCCGGCGGCTTTGTCGAACTGCAGGGTACGGCCGAGGGCGCGGCGTTCTCGCGTGCCGAGCTCGATGCGTTGATGCAGCTTGCCGAGCAAGGGATCATCGAGCTGATTCGGGCGCAGAAGGCCGCCTTGGCGAAGTGAACCGCGAATTCGCCGCGCCTCCGGCATGAGGCTTGTTCTCGCGTCGAACAACGCGAAGAAGCTCGTCGAGCTGCGGACGCTGCTCGCACCGCTTGCACTCGAGATCGTCGCTCAGGGCACGCTCGGAGTCGAAGAGGCCGAAGAGCCGCATCACACCTTCATCGAGAATGCGCTTGCGAAGGCGCGTCATGCTGCGGCGCAAACCGGCGGCGCGGCGATTGCGGACGACTCGGGGCTGTGTGTCGCGGCGCTGGGTGGCGCGCCGGGTGTCGCATCGGCGCACTACGCACCGATCACGCGCGCTGCCGGCGAGCGCGAAGCGCAGCGGCTTGAGCAAGACGCCGCCAACAACACGCTCTTGCTGCGCAGTCTGCGAGGCGTGGCGGATCGCCGCGCACGCTACATCAGCGTGCTCGTTGCGCTGCGTTCTGCCGACGATCCCGAACCACTCGTCGCTGTCGGCCGCTGGGAGGGCGAGGTGCTCGCTGCACCGCACGGAGAAGGCGGTTTCGGATATGACCCGCTGATGTTCATTCCGGCGCTTGGCCGCGGCGTCGCCGAGCTCGATGCTGCAACCAAGAACGCGCACAGCCATCGCGCGCTCGCGGCCGCCGCGATGCTCGGGTTGATGCGAGAGGTGTGGCAGCTTGCCTGAAGTGAAACAGCCCCAAGCTCACTACGTTCGCGTCCCCCGAGGGGAGCGTCAGTGGCTGCTGGCGGCCGGGCGCTACTGACATGCCGATCAGCGCCGACGAAGGAGAAGGCGCGACGCTGTCCACTGCGGAGCGTCTCTCGAACTATCTGCGACCCGGCACGCTGAGCCTGACCGCGCTGCCGCCGCTCGCACTCTACGTCCATCTGCCGTGGTGCTTGCGCAAGTGCCCCTATTGCGACTTCAACTCGCACGAACTCGCCCCCAAGACGCCGTTGGCGTCACCCCCCCGCGGGGGAGCGTCCGGCTTGGGGCGGCCCGGCGCCGGACTGCAAGCAGAACTCCCCGTCGAACGCTATCTAGATGCGCTGCGTTGCGATCTCGAAGCTGCGTTGCCCTTCGTCTGGGGCCGCCGTCTGTACAGCGTCTTCATCGGCGGCGGCACGCCGAGCCTGTTTGCTCCCGACGCGATCGATCGCCTGCTCGCCAATGTGCGCGCCCTGATGCCGATGGAGCCTGGCTGCGAGATCACGCTCGAGGCGAACCCCGGCACCTTCGAGCGCGATCGCTTCCGCGGCTATCGCGCCGCTGGCGTCACGCGGCTGTCGATCGGCGTGCAGAGCTTCGACGACGCCAAGCTGCGCGCCCTCGGCCGCGTGCACGACGCGAAGCAAGCGTGCGCCGCGATCGAGGAGGCGCGCGCCGCGTTCGACACTTTCAACATCGACCTGATGTACGCGCTGCCGGGACAGACGCTCGCCGAGTTCGACGCCGATCTGCGCACCGCGCTCGCCTTCGAACCCCCGCACCTGTCGATCTATCACCTGACGATCGAGCCGAACACCTTCTTCGCCAAGCACCCGCCCGCGCTGCCCGACGACGACGCCGCGGCCGACATGCTTGACAGGATCATTGCGCTCTCAGCCGAGGACGGACTCGAGCGCTATGAGGTCTCGGCTTTTGCGCGGCCGGGACAACGCTGCGTGCACAACCTCAACTACTGGCAGTTCGGCGACTACCTCGGCATCGGCGCCGGCGCGCACAGCAAGATCTCGTTTGCGCACCGCATGCAGCGTCAAGTGCGCTTTCGCGACCCGGCGCGCTACATGGAGCGCGCGCTCGCTGGTAATGCCATTGCGCAGGACAGTGAAGTCGCACGCAGCGAGTTGCCGTTCGAGTTCATGCTCAACGCGCTGCGCCTGAAGGAAGGCTTCACGCTCGCGAGCTTCGGCGAACGCACGGGGCTGGCGCCGACAGCGATCGAATCCGGGCTCGCCGAGGCCGAGCGCCAGGCGCTGATCGAGCGTGATCTGCAGCGCGTCTGGCCGAGCGCGCGCGGGCTCGATTTTCTGAACGACTTGCAGGCGATCTTCCTGCCGCCTGTGAAGCGCTGAGCGTCGCGGCTGCCGCAACAGCCAGCGGCAAACGCGGCGCCTCAGGCGCTGCCGAGGGCTTCGCTGCGCGCGCCCTTCAGCCGTTCGAGCAGCCGTGCAGCGATGGCTTCCAACGGCAGCACCTCGTGCACCGCGCCGGCGGCGATCGCCTCGCGCGGCATGCCGAAGACGACGCAGCTTGCTTCATCCTGCGCAAAGTTCCAGGCGCCGGCGTCGCGCATCGCCTTCATCGCCGTCGCACCGTCGGCGCCCATGCCGGTCAGCATGACGCCGATTGCGCTCGCGCCGACGGCGCGCGCCGCCGAGTTGAACAAGACCTCGACCGACGGCTTGTGGCGGTTCACCGGCTCGCCATCGAAGACGCGCGCCCGCAAGCCCATGGCGCCCCGCTCGATGCTCAGATGTTGGCCACCGGGGGCGACTATGGCATGGCCGTGGCGCAGCAGTTCGCCGTGCCGCGCCTCGTTGACGCGGATGCGGCACTGTCTGTCGAGCCGCTCGGCATAGCTGCGCGTGAAGCCGGGCGGCATGTGCTGCGCGATCATGATTGGCGGCGCGTCGGCGGGCAGTTGCATCAGCAGCGCGCGCGTCGCTTCGGTGCCGCCGGTTGAAGCGCCGATGAAGATGACGCTGTTCGACACGGCCGGGCCGAGGAACGTAGCTTCCGCAGGCAGCGCACCGGCCTTGCTGACCTGGCCAGCGGCGGTCGAGCAAGCTGCCGCGCCGATCCCGGCGCGGCGCACCGAGGCGCGTGCGGCGATGCGAAGCTTGCCGGTCAGATCGTCCGCCAGATCGCGCAGGCCGTCAGCAACGCCGATCTTCGGTTTGGCGACGAAGTCGACCGCACCGAGCTCAAGTGCGCGCAGCGTCGATTGCGCGCCGCGTTCGGTGAGGGTGGAGACCATCACGACCGGCATCGGGCGCAGGCGCATCAGGCGTGACAGGAACTCGAGCCCGTCCATGCGCGGCATCTCGACGTCGAGCGTGATCACGTCCGGATTCAACTCGCGGATCATCTCGCGCGCGGCGAGCGGGTCGCTTGCCGCGCCAATGCACTCCATGTCCGCTTCGCGGTTGATGATCTCGGCAAGCAGGCTGCGAACGAGCGCCGAATCGTCGACCACGAGGACGCGGATCGGCGCCATCAGAACAGGTCCACTGAGCCGCCTACAGCGGGTGCCGGCGTGATCTGTCGGGCGGCTGTTCGTTCGC
The DNA here is from genome assembly GCA_039931145.1 of Burkholderiales bacterium. Lineage (GTDB taxonomy): Bacteria > Pseudomonadota > Gammaproteobacteria > Burkholderiales > Burkholderiaceae_C > CAIKUF01. The sequence continues at coordinate 4,463 of JBDTSN010000151.1, forward strand.
GGGCAAAGAGCGGGTCCTCCGGCGCGCAGGTCAGGCGCTTGACCATCGCCTTGCCACTGCCGGGAATGAAGCAGACCTTGCGTGCGACGTTGCTCAGAACGTCGCGCGCGACGACGGGGATGCGCTCGGTCTTCAAGTAGTCGAGCACGAAGGCGGTGTTCGCCTCGCCGATGTTGAGCGAATGCATGCCGCTGATTACCTGCGCGCCACCAAAGACCTTCGCCTCGAGCGTCGCGCGCGTCGCGCCGCGCTTCATCAGGTCGTTGATCAGCAGCTCCATCGCGTACGAGCCATAGCGCCCGCTCGCGGCCAGCGCTGTCACGCCGCCGCCCTCGGGCAGCATGAAATGGTTCATGCCGCCGACCTGCGCGTGGCGGTCCCACAGGCAGGCGGCGATGCACGAGCCGAGCGTCGTCATCAGCAGCACGTCGTTGTCGTGGGCGAAATACTCACCCGGCATCAGCTTCACCGCGTCGCGCCCGAAGTGGGCGTCGAAGTAGAAGAACGAGGCGACGCCGGGGCCGCGTGCACGCGAGCGAAGCGCTTCCAGGCGCGATGCGGGCAGCGCGGTGAACTCGGACATTACAGGGAGGTCGCGAGCGCGTGCGTCGACTTCGTCGGCGCCTTTTCAAACACGCTCGTAGATCGTCTTGCCGCGCAGGCGAAAGAGATCCGTCGCGTCGCTGAAGTTCTCGGAGTGGCCGGCAAAGAGCAGGCTGCCGGGTTTCATCGCACGGTGCATGCGCTCGAGCACGCGGCGCTGCGTGGCGGCGTCGAAGTAGATCATCACGTTGCGGCAGAAAACGAGGTCGAACGGCTCGCCGATCGACCAATGCTCGTCCATCAGGTTGTGCTGGCGGAACTCGATCAACTTCGCGAGTGCGGGCTTGACGCGCACCATGCCGGAGTTGAGCCCCTTGCCGCGCAGGAAGTGCGCGTGCATGCGTTCGCGCGACAGGCCGCGCATCTCGACCGGATAGACGCCGCGCGCGGCACTCGCGAGGACGCGGGTATCGATGTCGCTCGCGACGATCTCGACGCCCTGCGCGTCGTGCACGTCGGCGCAGGCCTCGACGACGGTGATCGCGATCGAGTAGGGCTCTTCGCCGGTCGATGCGGCGTTGCACCAGATGCGCACCGGCGAGCCCGAGCGCTTGCGGAGTTCGTCGGCGAGTGCGTCGAAATGGTGTTCTTCGCGAAAGAACGAAGTCAGGTTCGTCGTCAGACAGTTGACGAACTCCTGCCACTCGGGGCCGGCGCCGCCATGCTCGAGCCACTGAAGATAGCCGCTGAACGAGGCGTGCGC
>JBDTSN010000152.1:0-5768 GCA_039931145.1 Burkholderiales bacterium
AGAAACGGCTTGGATGTCGCTGGCCCGCGTGTCGCCAGTCGCGGGGACCGGTTGGCTGGGCGGATTACCTTGTTGGTTGAGGAAGTAGCCACAGGGAAATGATATTCCACGAGCCGAGACGAAACCGCGCGGACGTGTGAAACGTACCGCACGACGATCGGCTTGGCGCGTTTGAGCTCAGCGGGCGGCGGCGTTAGACCACGCAGAGGCGTCGATGGACAAACGCTGTAGAGCGGCGTGGTATCAGCGACCCGCTTGAGCGCTAGGTTTGGGTCTCGCGGTAGTAGCAAGCGAACTAACCTCAGGCGCTCTGACCAAGCTTGCGCCTCCAGTATTCATCTGCCTCCTCGCATGCCCGAAACAGGGCAAGGAGCGTAGCTTGCCACCAGTGGAACGCATCCATAAGTGCGTGTTGGTCTGCGTCGGACAGCTGCAGCGCTGCGGGAGTTTTTGGATGGGCACGCTATTCCTGACCTCAACTAAATGTTTGAAGGTCTGCCAGCCGCGTTGCGTTCTATCAACGTTGAACTTGGCTCCGTGAATCTTTGCATAGCTCCTGAGTGCGAAGAGTAGGCTTTCCGGGAACGGTAAGAAACTGACGCTCTCCCTTGGCCGGCCTTTGTCGTCAAGCGAATGTCGAACTTCCTTCAGGAGGTGAACCTCTTGCTCGGTGAGGAAGTCGGTAGCCTCCAAGGACGCCAAAGTGAGTTGCCGCATCTGGTACGACAGCCCTTCGACTGCAGCGAAGAATGCTCGCACCAGCGCGCGTTGAGCGTACGGGGTGTTGTCGTGCCTACCGTACTCAAGAGCCGCATCTATATCGCCATTGAGGATGGACCATGTTTGCTTCAATTGATCGACGGCATCGGCGCGGCTCATTCTGGAGCCTGCTTGATATGCGGATCAAAGTTTCGCCATGACTCGGCGGCGTGATTCATGACGTGGCTCGTGCGAAAACAGAGAAAGAAATATGCGCCAACGACTTGGGCTGAAGATTGACACAGACACATATCACTGAACATGCGGGAAAAGCAGCACCTCGAGTCGCGACCGCGCTCTCGCAGTCGAAACGGCTACGGCGGTGCGGCGCGAGTCTCGGTGCCTCGCGCCGAGGGCGGCGGGTGGCTGACGGAGCGAAGTAAAGGGGGAGAGGCGGGCGCGAGCCCGACTCGGGGGACATGAGCGCAGTCGGCCACCCGCTGGTCTCGGCTCGCCCGGACCCGTGCAAGCTAACGACAGCCTGCCGCACTCAGCCATCGCCAAACACGCGCCCCAACGCCTGCTGCAAATCAGCCAGCAAATCCTCGACCGCCTCGAACCCGATCGAGAAGCGCACGACGATGCCGGCGTAGGGCGTCGGCTGCGAGCGCATGTCCTGCACGCGATACGGCACGACGAGGCTCACCGGTCCGGCCCACGAGTAGCCGATCTTGAAAAGCTTGAGTGCATCGACGAAGGCGTCGACCTGCTCGCCCGGGTAGCGTGCGTCGAAGACGACTGAGAACAGCCCCGCCGCCGCATGGCATGTCGCCTGCCAGTGCGCGAAGCCGGGCGATCCGGGGATCGCGGGGTGCAGCACGCGAGCAATCTCGCTGCGCTGCGACAACCATTCGGCGAGCGTGCGTGCGGCGCGATCCTGCGCCGCGTAGCGCAGCGCGAGCGTCGGCAGCGCGCGCAGCATCGTTTCGGCGTCGTTTGCACCGATGCCGAAGCCGAGCCGCATGTGCGCAAACTTGAGTTTCAGGTGCAGCGCCTCGTCGCGCGTCGTGACCGAGCCCATCAGCACGTCGCCGCCGCCGGACGGGAACTTGGTCAGTGCGTGCATCGAGATATCGACCGCCTCGCCACCCGGCAGCGCGAAGGCGTTGAACGCGATGCCGGCGCCCCAGGTGTTGTCGAGCACGGTCGTCACGCCGCGTTCGCGCGCGACGCGAACGAGCGCCGCAAGGTCGGGGAACTCCATCGTCACCGAGCCCGGCGCCTCGAGCCAGACGAGCTTTGTCTGCGGGCCGATCGCTGCCGCGAGCGAAGCGGCATCCATCGCATCGTAGAAGCGGTGCGTGATGCCGAAGCCTGCGAGCTCGTTGCGCGCAAGCTCCTTGCCGGGGCCGTAAGCGTTGTCGGGGATCAGCACCTCGTCGCCGCTCTTGAGCAGCGCGAAGTCAACGAGTGCGATTGCTGCCAGGCCACTCGGCAGCAGCAACGCCTGCAGGCCGCCTTCGAGCGTCGCGATGCGCTCCTCGAGCGTGAACGTCGTCGGCGTGCCGTGCAGGCCGTAGGTGTAGCCGCTCTTGTCCTTCCAGTTGCGCGCGCGCAGCGCGGCGGTGTTCGGGAAGATGACGGTCGAGGCCTTGTAGATGCCGGGCTGGGTGGCAGTGAACCCGGCCGGTGGCTGGTAGGCGTGGTGGATCAGTGCGGTGGCCGGGTCGTGGCTGGAATCGGTCGTCATGGCGCGTCTCAAAGCTTCGAGTTCGCGCAGTGTAGGGGCGGCACGTAACCCCTGACCGTGACGCGCCACGCGCGACGCAATGCGACGCCGGGCGCTGTCAGGCGTAAGTGATCAACCCGACATCTTCCGCGCGGTCGAGGTGCGGCAGCGTGTTGAAGGTCAGCAGCATGTGGCGCTGCGGCGTGAACATCAACTCGCTCACCGCGCTGTTGCGAATCCGCATGTTCAGATCGATCGTCGACGCGCTTGGCGTGCCGAGGACTTGGCCGATCGCAGTCGAGATCGGCCCGCCGCTGGAGACGATCAGCACGTCGCCTTCGAACTCGCGCCGCACATGATCGAGCGCGCCGTTCACGCCGGCGACAAACTCGGCGTAGCTCGGCATGCCGGCGGGCGATGTGGCACCGGCCATCCATTGCGCAAGGCCCTCGCGCAGCTGGCGAAAGTGATACCGGAACAACTCCGGCGTGTCGGGTCGGGGGAGCGGCTCGGGGTGGATCGCGGCAATCACGGCCTCGCCGTCGTATTCGTCCAGCCCCGGCCAGACGAGCGGTTGCGGCGTGCCGGGCAGGCCCTGGGTGATACCGGCGAGCGATTGCGCGTGGCGCTTGAGGGTGCCGGTCAGCACGGCGTCGAAGCGCCGCCCGCGCGCGTGAAAGTATTCACCGAGGCGCACGCATTGGCGCTCGCCGAGCGCACTCAATTGGTCATAGTCTTCTGCGCCGAACGAGGCCTGACCGTGGCGAACAAGGTAGAGGATTCCCATATGGCAAGATTGTCGCCGTTGCCGTCACGCAATCGTGTCACCGCGGCGACGGCGCGTCACCAGCCCCGGGTGCAAACTCGGCCATGACTTCACCTCTCTTCGCGCAACGCGCGACCGAACTTCGATGAACGCACCCGACACCCCGACCCCGGCCCACCTCGCACCGACGCCGCTCATTGACAGCGACCATCCCGCCGTCGCAGCGTTCGCGCAGCAACACGGCGCCGACACCGGTGCCGACACCACCGCGCGCGCGGTGGCGCTCTACTACGCGGTGCGCGACGGCTTTCGCTATGACCCTTATCGCGTCGTCTTCACGCCCGATGGCATGCGCGCAAGCACTGTGATCTCGCTCGGCTATGGTTGGTGCGTGCCGAAGGCGGCACTGCTCGCCGCGGCGTGCCGGGCCGTCGGCATCCCGGCGCGGCTCGGTTATGCCGACGTTCGTAACCACTTGAGCACCGAGCGCTTGCGACAGGCCTTGCAGACCGACGTGTACCTCTGGCACGGCTACACGGAGATCTGGCTTGCTGATGCGTGGCGCAAGGCGACGCCGGCCTTCAACATCGAACTCTGCGACCGCTTCGGCCTGCTGCCGCTCGAGTTCAACGGCCGCGATGATTCGATCTATCACGCGTACGACCGCGCCGGCAACCGCCACATGGAGTACGTGAACCAGCGCGGCACGTTCGACGACATGCCGCTCGCCGAAATCGCTGCCGACTTCGCGCGTGTCTACCCGCGCTGGGGGGCCGAGGCGTCCGGCGACGCCGACTTCATGGCGGACGCCGAGCGTGAGGTGCAGCGATGAGACAGCCGCACCGTCGGGGGCATCCGTGAGCGACTCGCAAGTGGACGCTCCGCCCGGCTTTCACGCGCTGCGCATGACGGGCGACTTCATCGCCCACGTCGGGCCGCTCTACCTGCGCCGCGACGACGACAACCTGTGGGTCGGTTTTCGGGTCGAGAAGCGCCATACGAACCCGATGGGCATCTGCCACGGCGGCATGCTCGCAAGCTTCGCCGACATGCTGCTGCCGCTGTCGATCCACCGCAAGAGCGAGGTCGGCATGCGCTTCCTGCCGACGATCAGCCTGCAGATCGACTACCTTGCCCCCGCGCCGCTCGGGGCCTGGGTGCAGGGCGACGCGCAGGTGCTGCGCGTGACGCGATCACTCGTCTTTGCGCAGGGCCTGGCCACGGCGGACGGCACGCCGATCCTGCGCGTGAGCGGCATCTGCAAGATCGGCGCGCCGTTCGAGGGTGTCAAGACCGACGACGAAGCCGGCAACTGACCTCCGGCGTGCCGTGCGTGCTGCGCGCGCCATCATGCGCGGCGACCGACACCGCTAGGGGCGGCACGTTTTCGTCGGCTGATCCTGGGCCAGATCGAACTTGTCGCCAACCACGGTTGCCGCAATGCACTGGCCGGTACGCTGGTTGAACCACTGCATGGTGACGCCGTCAGGCTTGCCCTCGTCGATAAACAAGGCGTTGAAGCCGGCTGCAGCGAGTTTTGCCTCGCCCGCCTTGCGCGTCAGCCCGAGCAAGTCAGTCGCCACAAGCGTCCCGGGCCGGCCCGGCAGGATGCCGCCGCCCGGCACGGCGCTCGTGCAGTCGGCCTCGCCGACGCTCGCGACACCCGAGACGAAACTGAACCGGCTCGTCAGACGCAGACACTGCCGATGCTTCTGGCTCCACCAGAACGAGTCCTTCCGATTCCAGTTTTCCTTCTCTCCCTGGAGCTGATAGCCGGCACGTGCAAACGCTTCGCCCGCATTCGCGTCCGAGCTGCCCTTGAGCTTGGAAAGCGACTCAGGTACGCCGGCCGCGCTCGCAATGCCCGTCATTGAAGTCAGCGCTGCAAGCACGAGTGCTCCGCCTGTGAACTGTCGCCGCCACTCGATTGAAATCATGTTCACCTCACCTTGTTGATCAAATCGGTATACCAACCAGATCATGCCCCTCGGCGCCGACGATACGCGCACGCGTGAAATCGCCGACCCTCAGCTGTTTGGATGCTCTTTCCGGCGGCAGCAGGCGCACGACGCCGTCGATCTCGGGCGCATCTGCATACGACCTCCCCTGCCCGCCCTTGCGCCCGAGCGCAGGTGCCGCGTCAATGAGTACCTGCATCGTCGCGCCGATGCGTCGCGCGAGCCGCGCGGCCGAGACTTCCTCGGCCACCGCCATGAAGCGCGCGCGCCGTTCTTCGCGCAGTTCGGCCGGCACCGCGCCCGGCAACTCATTTGCCACCGCGCCCGCGACGGGCGAATAGGCAAAGCAGCCCGCGCGGTCGATCTGCGCTTCGCGCATGAAGTCGAGCAGGGATTCAAACTCGCCTTCGGTCTCGCCCGGAAAACCAGCGATGAAGGTGCTGCGGATGACAAGCTGGGGGCAGATTTCGCGCCAGCGCTGGATGCGGTCCAGGTTCTTCTCGCCGCTCGCTGGGCGCTTCATGCGGCGAAGCACGTCCGGATGCGCATGCTGGAACGGCACGTCCAGATACGGCAGCACGCGGCCTTCGGCCATCAGCGGAACGACCTCGTCGAC
>JBDTSN010000153.1:0-5762 GCA_039931145.1 Burkholderiales bacterium
GCGGCCGTGAAATCGTGCTCTACCGCGTCGGCTCCGGTGAAGCCTGCATCCTGTCCGGCGGTTGCCTGCTGAGCGACACCGACTATGCAGCCCGCGGCACCGCCGAAGACGATGTGACGCTGCTGCGCATTCCGCCCGACCTGTTCCAGCGCTTGGTCTGGCAACACCCACCGTTGCGCCGCTTCGTGTTCGACATGTTCGGCACGCGCTTGGCCGAGGTGATGGAACTGATCGAGGAAGTGGCCTTCCGCAAACTCGACACGCGGCTGGCCAGGCTGCTGATCCAGCGCGGCCCGGTGATCAACGCGACGCATCAGAACCTGGCCGACGAGTTGGGAAGCGTGCGCGTTTTCGTCAGCCGCTTGCTGCGCAACTTCGAGGAACGCGGCTGGGTGCGTTTGCAGCGCGAGCGCATCGACGTACTTGATGTCCAGTCGCTGCAGGAGTTCTCGCGCCAATAGCGGCGGCTGGAAGGCGCCCCCATTCTGGTTTAGTGCGTCCAAGAGCGAAGGCGAGCGCAGGCGGTCTGGGCCAGCAACTCCCTGGCGACTCGAACCAATGGTCCGCACGCGCTGACCGCGCGCGGCGCCGAGCGCGAAAGCAGCTTGTCCGGGCCGAACACTGGCACGCGGGTTCTGAGGCGGCCCGATGACAGCGAGAGCACTTCTCGCCCAACAGCTACGGCGCGATTGCCGATGCGCATCACATCTTGCTCAGCGAGGAAAGACCCAGCTTTTAGTAAGTAATCAAATACTGACTAAGATCGGCGTCATGACGACCACCGAAACCACCCGCCTGCCGGCCGACGAACGTCGCGCGCTGACGATCGAGACCGTTGTCGCGCTCGCCGCCGAAAGCAACCCGAGCGAGATCACGACGACCGCGATCGCCGAGCGCATGCATCTGACCCAGGGCGCGCTGTTCCGGCACTTTGCGAACAAGGACGCGATCTGGGAGGCGGTGGTCGGCTGGGCCAGCGAACGGTTGTTGTCGCGTGCGGATCGCGCCGCCGAGGCCGCCGCGTCGCCGTTGGCCGCACTCGAGGCCGTCTTCATGGCCCACATCGAGTTCGTCGCCAAGCATCCGGGCGTGCCGCGCATGATGTTCGGCGAGCTGCAGCGTGCGCAGGGCTCACCGGCCAAGCGCGTCGCCCAGGAACTGATGCGCCGCTATGGCAAGCGGGTGCAGTTGCTCGTCGAACAGGGCCAGACGCAAGGCGAGATCGCGGCGCAGGTCGATTCCGCGTCGGCGGCCACACTGTTCATCGGCCTCGTCCAGGGCCTCGTCATACAGGCCATGTTGGGCGGCAACCTCAAGGGCGTGCGCAGTGCGGCGCCGGGCGCATTTGCGATCTATCGGCGCGGGATCGAACAGGTTCGCGCCACTGGCGGTGACGCAGCGGGTTCGCCGGAGGTGGCACGCGCGCCACACACCTCAGCGCATGGAGGCGAGAAATGATGCCGCGCCCTGACCACTGCCAAGTCGGCTTGCGCTGGGCCGCGCGGGCGCCCGGGTTGCAGCGCGCGCTGCTTGCCTGCGTGCTTGTCGCGGGTGCGCAGGCGGCCTCGGCACAGAGCCAGACGCTGAGCCTGCCGGAGGCGATTGGCCAGGCGTTGGCCCACAACCCGCGGCATCAGTCGCAACGCCTGGACATCGACCGTGCGGCTTCCGGCCTCGACGCGGCGCGTGCTGCCAGGTGGCCGACGCTGGATGCCGGCGTCGCCGCCACGCGCTATGACTACCCGACCTTCATCTACCCGATTCGCGAACCGTATGTGTTTCCGCCGATGTCGAACACGATCTATGACCTGGGCCTGGCCTTCAAGCTGCCGCTCTACACCGGCGGCAAGCTCACCCAGGGCATCGTGCTCGCCGATCTGACGCAACAGATAGCCAGTGAACGCGTACGCCTGGGCTCCCAGGAGCTGGCGTTCAACGTCAGTTCGACGTACTTCAAGATTCAGCAGCTCGACGCCCTGACGCAGGTCTATGCAGCGCGCATCGGGTCGCTCGAAGCACAACTGCAGCGCGCGGAGCTGTTGCGCGACACCGGCAAGACCGGCAAGCTCGACGTACTCAGGATCCGCACGTTGTTGAGTTCGGCGCGTTATGACCGGCTGCAGGTCGAGAATCGCGGCCGCGAAGGCTGGACGCTGCTTTACCAGCTCATCGGCGCCCTGCGCCCGACGCAGGTGCCGACCCTGGAACGCTACGTGGCGGCCTCGGCAGGCGGCGAGAGCCTCGATCAACTGCGCCAACAGGCGCTGGCACAGCGCCCGGAACTGCAGATCGCCGAGCGCCAGATCGCCGCCGGCCAGGCCAAGGAAGAACTCGCGCGCGGCGAACAGCGGCCCTCGCTTTCACTTGTCAGCGGTCTGAGCGAGCGCAGCGGCAGTAGCGTGAACTTCTATAACGACTGGAGCGTCGGCGTGCAGATGACCATCCCGCTGTTCGACGGCGGCGTGCGCCGCGCTCGGGTCGACGAAGCCGTGACGGCCCGCCACCAGGCCGTCCTCGCGGCGCAGGAAACGCGGCTCGCCGTCGACAAACAGGTCGAAGACAGCTGGAACGCCCACGCCGAGGCCGAGTCCCGCCTGCAGGTGACGGCAACCAGCGTCACCGAAGCGAGCGAGGCGCTGGCGATCGAGGAGCTGAAGATGGAGCAAGGCGTGGGCTTGACCACCGACGTGTTGAACGCCGAGACGGCGCTGCTTGGCGCGCAGGCGAACCGGTTGCAGGCGCAGTTCGACCTCATCACGACCCGCATCGACCTGCTGCGCGCGACCGGGGAGCTGAACCCCGAGCGTGTCGCCGCCCTCGTGACGCCGGACAGCGGCGAGCCGCAAACCAACCCGAGCGCGCAGCGCGACAAGCCATGAAATCCGACTCAAAGAAACTCTCACGGATCGTCAAGCCGACGCTGATCGTCATCGCGCTGGCGGCGATCGCCGGCGCGGCTTGGATGTGGTTGCCCGGCTTTCTCAACGGCGGCGAGACAGGCCTGGTCGCATCGGGCACGGTCGAGGCGACCGAGGCACAGCTCGGCTTCCAAAGCGCCGGACGGATCGAGAAGCTCAAACCGCGCGAAGGAGAAACGGTCGAGGCCGGCGAGGCATTGGGCTGGCTTGATCGCAACGAGATGCTGGCGCGCCGCGAGGCGGCCGTGGCACAGACCGCTGCCGCGAAGGCGCTGCTGCGCGAGCTGGAAAGCGGATTCCGCAGCGAGGAGGTGGCGCAGGGGCGTGCCGCGCTCGCCGCCGCCACTGACACGCTTGCCGATACGCGACGCGACCTGGATCGAAGCAAACGCCTGTTCGAAGGCGGCGCGGTGGGTGCGGAAAGCCTGGACAAGGCGCGACTGGCTTTCAACGTCGCCACCAGCCAGCACGAGCAGGCACAGCAGCAGTTGCGCATCCTGCGCACGGGCACGCGCAGCGAGAAGGTCGACGTGCAGCGCGCGCAGGTGGCGCAAGCCGAGGTGGCCGTCAAGCCGATCGACGTGACGCTGGCCAACATGGTGATCCACGCGCCCTTCGGCGGCATCGTGACGGTGCGTCACCGCGAACCCGGCGAAACCATCGCTGCCGGCGCACCGGTGTTTACGCTGATGGATCCGCAAGACCGCTGGGTGCGCATCTACGTGCCGGAGAACCGCATCGGCCGGGTGCGGCTGGGCGCCAAGGCGGCGATCACATCGGACAGCTTCGCCGGCAAGACCTACGGCGGTGAAGTGGTGTTCATCGCTTCGGAAGCGCAGTTCACGCCCAAGACCGTGCAGACCACCGAAGAGCGCGTCAAGCTCGTCTATGCGGTCAAGGTGCGCGTCGCGGGTGACCCGGGCCTCGAGCTCAAACCCGGTATGCCGGCCGACGTGCGGCTGGAAGACGCGCCGCAATGAACACTGCCGCCTCCCCCATCGCAGCCGGTGCAGCGATCCACGTCGAGGGCCTGACGCGCCGCTTCGGCGCGATCACCGCGGTGGATGACCTGAGCTGCGATGTCGCGAGCGGCGAGCTGTTCGGCCTCGTCGGCCCCGACGGCGCCGGCAAGACGACGACGCTGCGCATGCTGGCCGGCGTGCTGCGCCCGACGGCCGGCGACGCGACGCTGGGCGGCGTCAGCGTGACGCGTGACCCGGAAGGCGTGAAGCACGCCATCGCCTACATGTCGCAGCGCTTCGGCCTATACGCCGACATGACGGTGCTCGAGAACCTGAACTTCTACGCCGACCTGTACCAGGTGCCGAAAGCCGAACGCGCCGCGCGCATGGAGCGCTTGTTTGAGTTCTCCAACCTCGCGCCGTTCAAGGACCGGCTGGCCGGCAAGCTGTCGGGCGGCATGAAGCAGAAGCTCGGCCTGTCGTGCGCGCTGATCCACCAGCCGAAGATCCTGCTGCTCGACGAGCCGACTTTCGGCGTCGACCCGATCTCGCGCCGCGACCTGTGGCTGATCGTGCACGACATGGTGGCCCAAGGCGTGACCGTGGTCGTCAGCACGTCCTACATGGATGAAGCGGAGCGCTTCGATCGCGTCGCGTTGCTGCACGAGGGCAAGCTGCTGGCACTCGATACGCCCGAACGGCTGCAACGCACGCTGAAGGGCGAGGTGCTGGTGGTGCAGGTCGAGCCGGCACGCGCTGCGCGCGACCTGCTGCGGAAGAATCCGCGCGTGCGACGCGCGATCCTGTTTGGCGACAAACTGCACGTCACGGTCGCTTCCGTCGCCGACGATGGCCCGCTGATCGACGCGGCGCTGCGCGCCGCAGGCCTGGTCCCTGGCGAACTGCATGGCGCGCCGGCGACGATGGAAGACCTGTTCATCGAGCGCATGACGGAGGCGGCGTGAGCACGCCGGGCCGCCATGGATCCGAAGGGACCGCACTCGTGGTCCCCGGCGAACTCCGGAGTGCGAAGCACGAAGGTACTCCAGTGAGCCTCCGCCCGGCCGATCTGCAGAGAGCTCGCACCGCAGTGCGCAGCCCGCAGGTTTCCCTATGAACCAATCGAACGACACCCCGGCCGTGGTCGCCGACCGGTTGCGACGCGTGTTCGGCGACTTCGTTGCCGTCGACGACGTGTCGTTCGAAGTCGCGCAAGGCGAGATCTTCGGCTTTCTCGGGCCGAACGGCGCCGGCAAGACGACGACCATCAAGATGCTCGCCGGCCTGTTGCTGCCGAGTTCGGGCAGCGGCTCGGTTGCGGGTCTGGACATCCTGACGCACAGCGAAGCGATCAAACGGCGCATCGGCTACATGTCGCAGCTGTTTTCGCTGTATGCCGATCTGACGGTCAGCGAGAACATCGCCTTCTTCGCCGGCCTGTACGGCGTGCCGCGCGCGCGGCGCGGCGAGCGCCACGACTGGGCCTTGCAGATGGCCGGCCTGGCCGGGCAGGGCAAGCGGCTCACCGGCGAACTGCCGCTCGGTCTCAAGCAACGCCTGGCGCTCGGCTGCGCGGTGTTGCATGAGCCGGTGATCCTCTTTCTCGACGAGCCGACCTCGGGCGTCGATCCGTTGTCGCGTCGGCGCTTCTGGGATTTGATCGATGCGTTGACGCAGCAAGGCACGACCGTCTTCGTCAGCACGCACTACATGGAAGAGGCCGAGTACTGCCATCGGCTCGCGCTGATGAACCGCGGCGCGCTGATCGCCCTCGATACGCCCGCGCGATTGCGTGCCGGCGTCAAGGAGCCGCTGCTGGAGCTGCAAACCGACGACGGCCCGCGCACGGTCGCGGCGCTGAAGGACTTGCCCGGCATCGTCG
>JBDTSN010000154.1:0-5762 GCA_039931145.1 Burkholderiales bacterium
GGCAGACATTCACGGTTGTCGACACGGCAGGCAACGGTCTTCCGAACCAGAGCGTCACGCTGGCACCGACCACGTTGTCGGGCGGGCTCACGATCGATGGCGGTTCTGGCCCGGTTGATAAGCTCAGTGACAGTCTGGGCCACGTAAACGTGCTCATCAACTCAGGAACGATACCGACGCCAGTCGGAGTCATTGCAACCCTGGATGGCGGCGCATCTACGGTTTCGAGTTCGCTGTCGATTGCTGTGGGCCTGCCATCCGAACTGAACTTCTCTCTGTCGCAGAAGACCTTGAATATCGAGGGCTACGACATCGACGGGACGATCAACACGTATTCGATCATCGCGTCCGATCGACTCGCGAATCCGGTGCCTACCGGAACCTCGATCAACTTCATCGCCGAAGGCGGGCAGATCGAGCCGATCAAGGCGACCGAATTGCTTGGCGGCCTTGCCAGAACCAGTGCGAACTTCGTCTCGGCCTCGCCGCGTCCGCAGGACGGCCGCGTCACGGTGCTTGCCTATACGCTGGGTGAAGAGTCGTTCCTCGATACGAACGGGAACAACATCTGGGACAACCCGCCGGATACGGCCTTCCAGGACCTCGGTTCGCTCTTCATGAGCCGCAAGTTCCTGAATACTTACTTCCCTGCCACGGACCAGTTGATTCCGCTGAACATCCCCGGCGTGTCTTCAACCATGCCCTGTGTCCCTGTCAACTCGCCATTGCTGACACTGAATGCGACGACCCCGACCGTGGGCGGCAGCACATGCGACGGCAAATGGGGTCGCACCTACGTTCGGCGTGCGACGGAGACAGTGCTGTCCACTTCCGTTGCGCGCCCACTCTGGAATTCGCCGCCGGCAGGCTTGAACTCGAACCCTGGCACGACGTGCTCGAAAGTCCAGGACGTGACGACGACCCCGGGCGTTCCGCAAGGGTTGATCATCGGGTACGCTGAGGGAACAGGCACTCCGATTCGAGAGTCGGGTTCGCTCTATCGTCTTGATGGTTCGACAACGCTGTACAACCTGCCAAAGACAAGTGTGTTCAGCTTTGTCGTTGCCGACAACAACCCGGTTCGTCTCAACCCTGTCGCAGCCGGCAGCGCCATTTCGGTCAGCGGCACTGAGGGATTGACGGTAAGTGTCGTCGGCGGTTCGCCGGTGCCGAGCACCTTGAATGCAACGTTCGCGGCTGTCAGTGTGAGCTTTAGCGGGTCGGTATCGTCCGGAACAGTCACGATCCAGGTGACTTCACCGTCGGGTCTCACGACAACGACATTCCAGAGCGTTTCGATGAACGCACCAGACCCTGGCGCGTCGCCTTGCCCCTGATCTGTCTGATCGGCCTGCCGGGGGTTGGGAAATCCACCGTCGGCAGGCATCTCGCTCGCAGCCTCGGGTGCCGGTTTTTCGATTCGGATGCCGCGATCGAGAAGCGGATCGGTTGCACGATCCGCGACTTCTTCGAGCGTGAAGGCGAGGCCGCATTCCGCGAGGTCGAGCGGAAAGTGATTGCGGAACTCGCGGGCGCGAACGGCAGCGTGCTTGCGACCGGTGGTGGTGTCGTGCTCAGTGAGGTGAATCGCCAGGTGCTGCGCGAGGCATCGACCGTCGTCTACCTGCGCTCCAAACCCGAAGACCTGTTTCGCCGCTTGAAGCACGACACGCACCGGCCTTTGCTGCAGGTGCGCGACCCGCTGCGCAAGCTGCGCGAGCTGTTCACGCAGCGCGATCCGCTCTATCGCCGGATGGCGCATTTCACGATCGACACCGGCCGGCCGTCGATCCCGAATCTGGTCAACATGATCTTGATGCAGCTCGAGCTCGCCGGCCTCGTCGATCCGGCGCTCGTGCCTTCGCCGGTCGAGCCGCGCGTGGTCGAACACTGAGCGTCGCGCCCGCACTGCGGGCGCCCACGTCGCCCAGCGCGCCGCGGGGGCGCCCCGTACACTGCGCGGCATGAATCTCTCGATTGACTCCGGCGCTCGTGTCGCAATCGCACTCGGCGACAGAAGCTACGACATCCTGATCGGCAGCGGTCTGCTCGACGACGCGTCGAGTTTCGACCGGTTGCCGAAAGCGCCTTGCGCCGTGATCGTCACCGACACGACGGTCGCGCCGCTCTATGCCGAACGCTTGCGCAAGTGCCTCGCCGCGCGCCATGCGCGTGTCTTGCAGATCGATCGGCCCGACGGCGAGGCGCACAAGGACTGGGCTTCGCTCGACACCATCTTCGATGTGCTGCTCACGGCGAACTGCGACCGAAAGACGCTGCTCTATGCGCTCGGCGGCGGGGTGGTCGGCGACATCACCGGCTTTTCCGCTGCCTGCTACATGCGTGGTATCGATTTCGTGCAGGTGCCGACGACGCTGCTTGCGCAGGTCGATTCGTCGGTTGGCGGCAAGACTGCCATCAATCATCCGCGCGGCAAGAACATGATCGGTGCATTTCGCCAGCCGCTGCGCGTCGTTGCCGATCTGGCAACGCTGTCGACGCTGCCAAAGCGCGAAGTCGCGGCCGGGCTGGCCGAAGTGATCAAGTACGGCCCGATCGCCGACGAGGCGTTCCTCGTCTGGCTCGAAGCACATATCGAAGAGTTGCGCGCTCTCGACAGCGACGCGCTGGCCTACGCGGTGCGCCGCTCGTGCGAAATCAAGGCGGGGGTCGTCGCGCAGGACGAGCGCGAGGGCGGGCTGCGCGCGATCCTGAACTTCGGCCACACCTTCGGCCATGCGATCGAGACTGGCCTCGGCTATGGCGAGTGGCTGCATGGCGAGGCCGTCGGGTGCGGCATGGTGATGGCAGCCGATCTGTCGGTGCGGCTCGGCCTGATCGACGCCGCCTTTGCGCAGCGCCTGACGCGCCTCATCGAACGAGCCGGGTTGCCGACTGTCGGCCCGGCGCTCGGCGCGGATCGCTATCTGGCCCTGATGCGCGGCGACAAGAAGGCCGAGGACGGCGCGATCCGCTTTGTCGTCATCGAATCTCCGGGCCGGGCCGGCGTGCGCGGCGCGCCGGATGCGATGGTCGCCGACGTGATCGCGGCGCACACGCGCGTCTGAGCGAAGATGCAGCCCTATGCGTGCGACCCGCAACGTTCGCGCGGCAGGCGCCGCGCGCAGATGGCGGCACCGACACGCAACGACTTCCAGCGCGACCGCGACCGCATCATCCACTGCACGGCGTTCCGGCGCCTCGTCTACAAGACGCAGGTCTTCCTGAACCATGAAGGCGACCTGTTTCGCACCCGGCTCACGCATTCGCTCGAGGTGGCGCAGCTCGGCCGGTCGATCGCGCGCGAACTGGGGCTGAACGAAGACCTGGTCGAGGCGATCGCCCTAGCGCATGACCTCGGCCACACGCCCTTCGGCCATGCCGGGCAGGAGGCGCTGAACGATTGCCTGCACGCTGCGCACCCGCCGCACGCCGGCTTCGAGCACAACCTGCAAAGCCTGCGTGTCGTCGATGTGCTCGAAGAGCGCTTTCCGGACTACGACGGCCTGAACCTGTGCTTCGAAACGCGCGAAGGCGTGCTCAAGCATTGTTCACGCCGCCACGCGCTGCGCCTGGAGGAGGGCGAGCCTGGCGGTGTCGCGCGGCGCTTTCTGGACGGCACGCAGCCGAGCCTGGAGGCGCAGTTGTGCAACCTTGCCGATGAGGTCGCCTACAACGCGCACGACATCGACGATGGTGTGCGCTCGGGGTTGCTGACGCTGGAACAACTCGGAGAGGTCGAACAGTTCGCCGCGTGCCGACAGGATGCACTGGCGGCCTATCCGCAGCTCGAAGGCCGCCGGCTGCTGTTCGAGATCATCCGCCGCATGATTTCGCGCCAGGTCGATGATCTGGTCGCCTGTACGCGTGCTGCACTTGCCGAAGCGGCGCCGCAGAGTGTCGATGCGGTTCGCGCGTCACCGCCGCTCGTGCGCTTCAGTGCGCCAATGCGTGCGCAATGCACGCAGCTCAAGCAGTTTCTGCGTGCCAATCTGTATCGGCACTCGCAGGTGGTGGAAACGACGGACCGCGCGCGGCGCGTGATTGCCGATCTCTATGCGGTCTACGCGCGCGATGAGGCATCGCTGCCACCGGCGGTTGCCGCCCTGCCCAAGCGCCATCGGGCGATCGCCGATCACATCGCCGGCATGACCGACCGCTACGCGCTGCGCGAGCACGAGCGCCTGACGGGTGAGACGCTGTTCCCATGAACACCGCAGTATTGACGCCGGGGCGCGGCTGAAGGCGCTTGATCGATGGCAAGGCTGGCCCGGCTCTCGGCCGCGAATCAGGTCCATCTGCTGATTCAACGCGGCAACAACGGCGAGACGACGTTCATCGATGACGACGATCGCGCGAGCTATCTGGCGATGCTGCGTGACGCCGCGCTCGTCCACAAGGTTCAGATCCACGCCTATGCCTTGACGGAAAACGAGGTCGTTTTGCTCGCGACGCCCACCGATGCCGGCGGCCTGAGCCGGATGATGCAAAGCCTCGGCCGGCGCTACGTGGCGCGCTTCAACCAGCGTCACGGGCGCAGCGGCACACTTTGGGAAGGGCGCTTTCGCTCGACCGTGATCGAGGCGGCGTTGTACCTGCGCGACTGCATGTGCTTTGTCGAACTTGCGCCAGTGCGTGCTGGGCTGGTGCATGCAGCGAGCGATCATGCGTGGTCGAGTGCGCGCCATCACCTGGGGCAGGTGAGCGATCCACTCGTGACGGACTCGCCGCTCTACTGGGCCACCGGCAACACACCCTTCGACCGCGAAGTTGCCCATCAGCGCCTGCTGGAGCGAGCGCTCACCAACGAGCAAGTGCTTGCCATCGATCAGGCGGCGCGCAAAGGATGGGTCTACGGTTCAGCCGGATTTGCTGCTGCTCTTGAGTCCGAATCGTCGCGCCGTGCGCATCCACGACGTCCCGGTCGTCCTCGCCGCGACGCCAGCGGCGGTGCAGACTGAATATGTCCCTTATTTAAGTTTGTGGATTACATATGCAAATGTATAGGAGTCTGACCCTGTTAATTTAGGTTGAGACGATTGCTGCATTGCACTATTCTTGCTTCTTCGACGAATCGAGCCTGGAGCGTGCGATGCACAAGATCACTGAGCAAATCGAACCCGCGCCTGCCGACGCGCGGGAGGTCGAGGCGGCAGCGCGCGACGGGCTTTACGCACGCGGGATGGAGCACGACGCGTGCGGTGTCGGCTTCGTGGCCGACATCAAGGGCCGCAAGGCGCACCAGATCATCGAGCAGGGCCTACTGATCCTGAAGAACCTCGACCATCGCGGCGCGGTCGGCGCCGACAAGCTGATGGGAGACGGCGCCGGCATCTTGATCCAGATTCCCGATGAGTTCTATCGCGCCGAAATGGCGGCGCGCGAGATCACGCTGCCTCCGCCGGGCGAATACGGAGTCGGCATGGTTTTTCTGCCGAAAGAGCAAGGCTCGCGCCTCGCGTGTGCGCAGGAGCTCGAGCGTGCGATCCGGCGCGAAGGCCAGGTGCTGCTCGGCTG
The DNA here is from genome assembly GCA_039931145.1 of Burkholderiales bacterium. Classification (GTDB taxonomy): domain Bacteria; phylum Pseudomonadota; class Gammaproteobacteria; order Burkholderiales; family Burkholderiaceae_C; genus CAIKUF01. Next base: position 5,518 of record JBDTSN010000154.1, read on the forward strand.
GCGTGACGTGCCGGTGGATGCTTCGATGCCGATGTCGCCCACGGTGCGCGCGAAAGAGCCGGTGATCTGCCAGGTCTTCATCGGCCGCGGCGCAGACGTGATCGTCCCCGACGCGCTCGAGCGCAAGCTCTACGTCATCCGCAAGACGGCGTCGAGCGCGATCCAGCGCTTGAAGCTCAAGCACAGCCGTGAGTACTACGTGCCGAGCATGAGCTGCCGCACGGTGATCTACAAGGGCCTGCTGC
>JBDTSN010000155.1:0-5736 GCA_039931145.1 Burkholderiales bacterium
ACATCCACAACATGGTCAACAAGTCGCGCGGCGACATGGCCTACACGCTGGTGGACGTCGACAGCGCGCTTGAGGCGCCGGCGCGCGCCGGGATCGCCGCGATCGACGGCGTGCTTTCGGTGCGCTATCTGCCGATGCCAGACTGATCGCACGCCCCATCGTTGCGCATCAGAACGTCCCTTCGGGAAGCGGAAAGACGAGCGTGAACATCAACGCCGAGTTGCCGAGCAGGTCGAGCTCGCCGTAGATCCGGTCCGTGAACTGGTAGCCGATGCTCGGCACGAAGCCGGGTGAAAAGCCGTTGTTGTTGTAGGGCACCTTGTCCTTGTACTCGCCGACGTAACCGTAGAGCAATCCGCCCGTCCACTGCAGATACCACTTGTTCCAGCCGAACGGATTGACGAAGCGCTGGCCGACGAAGGCGTAAGCGCTCGGCTGGCCGAACGAGTTGGAAAACGCAATGGCGCCGGCGACCCAGTTGTTCTCCAGCCGGCGCAGCAGCCCCGCCGAGTAGACGTACTTGTGATCCTCGCTGTAGTGGAGGTGGTAGGAATAGGGGCTCACGATGAAGTCCCAATTGCCAATCGGCTTGGCGTCCTGCGCCGCAGCGAGTTGCGAAGCACCGCACAGCGCGGCCAGCGCAAGCGCGCAGACAATGCGTCCGGTTCGTTGGAGCAATGGATTCATGGGCAGGATGAGTTGGGTGATCGATCGGACGGTGCGGTGGCTAGCGTTCGCCTCTGCGGCGTGGATTGTCGCGGCTTTGGCGGGCTGCGCCTGGATCGACACCCAGCAAAGGGCGAAAGTCTACAAGCCCATGGCCGGAACGATGGCCGACTGGAAGCCGGTCAGCACGCACGACGAGGCGTTCTGGATCGATCTGCCCGCTGACAAGCGCGCGGACGAAAACGCGGGCAACGGCGCGGACATCAACACGAACAAAACTGCGACCGAAGCTGAGAACCGTTCCGTAGACACGCCCCCGCACGCGGCACTTTCCGGCGCCGCAACCGAGCGGCTGCGCGCGATCTGGATTCCAGCCGATGTTCCGGATGCCCCTGCGGTGCTCTACCTGCACGGCACGTTTCGGAACATCTACTTCAACCAGCCGAAGATCGCCGCGATCCATGACGCAGGCTTTTCGGTGCTCGCGATCGACTACCGCGGCTGGGGCGAGAGCTCGAAGCTGCTGCCGTCGGAGGCGTCGATCATGCGGGACGCCGAGGCGGCGTGGATCGAGTTCGCGCGCCGCGCACCGCATCCGCATCTGCGCGTCCTCTTCGGCCATTCGATGGGCAGCGGCGTCGCGATCGAGCTTGCGCTGCGCCATCGCGATCCGCTCGGCTACGGCGCGCTCGTCGTCGAATCGGCGATGACGTCAATGCCCGATCTGGTGCGCGACATCAACCCGTTCGGCATCCTGCTCGTGCCGCTCGTGACGCAGCAGTTCGACTCGCTGGACAAGATCGGCCGCATCGACACGCCGAAGTGGTTCCTGAGCGGCACTGCCGACAAGACCGTGCCGCCGCAGCAGACGCAGCGGCTGTACGACGCTGCGCACGAGCCCAAGCAGCTCGTGTGGTTCGAGGCCGGATCGCACAGCGGGCTGCATACGGAGTTCGCACAGCGCTACCGTGCCGTCTGGCAGGATGTCGCGGCTTGGCTGCGCGGACAAGTAACGGCAGACGCGCGCTGAAGCGATTGACGGATCGGTCTAGCCTGGCGCCGGCACGTCGACACGGACAGCGCCGATGAGCGTCGCGATCGGCTGCGCGACGCCGGCGACGACATCGACGCGGTAGACAGCCTGATCGAGCGAACTCGACATCTCGCTCGCGCTCGCAATGAGCACGTCGCCGTCTCGCGCCGCACCCAGAAAGGTGATGTGCGCGTCGACGACCGTGAGCGTGCGGCCGGGCGATCGAATCGCCTGGCTGAAGGCACACTCGGCGAGCGCAAAGATCACGCTGCGACCGCATGCGCCAGCGTCATCCAGATGCTCGACGCACACCCGTAAAGATGCCGTCGCTCCGCTTTCGCCGATCTCGATGCCGAACGGTCGCGCGGCCACGCCGGAGAACGCAGTCCGCAGCGTCCCTGAGTGTGAGTCGCCGTCGCTTGCTGCGCCTGCGGCACTTGCCGGGCGCAGACGGCGGCCGTGCCCGACGGCCCTTGCGTGCGCGGCAATCTGTTCGACGAGCGCGGCGATGCCGTCACCCGTTGTCGCGGTGACGCTCAGCACCGGGGTCTGCCAGCCACCGTCAGCGGGGGCTGCGCGCAGATGTGTCATGTGCCTCAGGTCGCGCGCGGTGCTGCGCGCAGCCGGCAGATCGGCCTTGGTAACGACGAGCAGATCTGCGATCTCCAAAATGCCCGCCTTGATCGCCTGCACATCGTCACCGAGGCCTGGCGGGCAGGCGACGATGCAGGTATCGGCCAGGCGCATGACTTCGACCTCCGATTGGCCGGCGCCGACAGTCTCGACGATTACGGTGTCAAAGCCCGCAGCGTCGAGCAGATCGACGATCCCGTACGTCGCGCGTGACAAGCCGCCCAGTTGCCCGCGCGACGCGATCGAGCGGATGAAGGCGTTCGGGTGCTCGCCATGCTCGGTCATCCGTACCCGGTCGCCGAGCAGCGCACCGCCGCTGATCGGGCTCGACGGATCGACGGCGACGACGCCGACGCGCTGACCTTGTGCAAGCAGCGCCCCGAGCAGCGCGTTGACGAGCGTCGATTTGCCCGCGCCGGGCGAGCCGGTGAGCCCCACGACGTGCGCGCGGCCCAGATGCGGCGTGAGCGCGGAGCGCAGCTCACGTGCTTCGGGGCCGCCGTGCTCCATCTGGCTGATGGCGCGCGCAACCGCGCGCCGTTCTCCGGCCAACAGTGCGTCGGTCAATGTTGAGAACATTAGGGTCGTCACAGGCGATAGCAGATGCGGGATGCCCGACTTTACCGAACCCGCGCAAGGCATCCGCTGAGTGGCGGCATGCACAAGCGCCGCCCGCCGGCGACGATCCGGTGACCCACCGTCTGGCTAACGACTGCCGCCGATGCGGGCGTTGGAGACTTGCGTGTCGTCAGCAAGTACCTGCCTTACAGGGGCGTGCAGCGCGAGGCGCTGTCGTTCACGTAGCGCATTGCCGCGCTCGATGGCGACATGCAGCGTCTGAACAAACAAAGCAAGCAGGACGATTGCGCAGACGGCAGCAAACGCGGCAACGACGCCATTCACACCGTCGCGGCGCTTGACCATTTGCAGGAGGGTTCGTGCGGACTGTTTCATGGTTGGTGCGTGGGCTTTCGTGTCGATGCGCCATCGTGCCGCGCGCGCCGCCCATGATCTGTAGTTCATGCCACCCGCCGTGTGTAGGACCAAGCGCCGTCTTGAACGCTCCAATCCACTGGACGCTCGTGCCCCAGGGCGAACGCAACGCGGTGCAGGGCAGGTTTGCCGCGCAAGCGACTGTTCCGGAACGACAGTCACGTATTCCTTGAGCACGCCGCCACCGGCAACCGAGTCCGAAGCGATGGCGTGGCCGTCGGCGATCTGTTCGCAGGCGAACCGGTCTGCGGCCGAGACGGCCTTGCAGCCGCGCAATTCGATCTCAGCAAGCGCGAATCAGTCGCGCGAAGCGACGCAGAAAGGCGACGCACCGGTACGCTCAGCGCTCGCGGCGGCGCTTGCGCTCCACGTACCAAATTGCAATTCGCTCGCTGAACGAAGCCGGCGCACCGTTTGAGGCCGCGCCGGCCTCATGCACCGCCAGATCAAAGTCGCCGCCGCCGGCGCGATACATGTTGGCAAAGATGTCGAGCACCTTGCTTTTCACCATGCCGCGCAGCGGGATGTTCGCCATCAGGCCGTAGGTCGCGGCCGACCCTTGGCGCGCGAGCGAGGGGTCCGCCTTCACTACAGCCACCGCGGCCTTCAGGTCGGCAAGGTACGCATCCACGCTTTCGAGGTGCTTGGCCGTCACCATCGCGTGCAGCCCTTCGGGAAACTGCAGGCGGTTGATCTGCCAGCCGCGCGCCTGCATCTGGTCGCCGACCGCGTAGATGCTCAAGGCCGGGTCGCGCGAACCAAAGCCGAGCAGCGGGCCTTTCGGGTCGCCGAAGACGCGCAATTCGGGCATCGCCGCGATGCCCTCTTTCATGCGATCGAAAGCGAGGATCGTGCGGCGCGCCAGATCGCGATAGCCGGAAACCCCGAAGTACTGCATCGCAGCCCAGGCCGCAGCGTACGCGCCGCCGGGACGCGTGCCGAGCAGCGCCGGCGACGCGAAGACGCCACCCGGCCAATCCTGATAGACGAACATCTGGTGCTTGAGCAGTTCGAGACTGCGGTAAGTGATCGTCGAAGCGCCCTTCGAGGCGAAGCCGTACTTGTGAATGTCGGCCGAGATCGACGTGACGCCCGGCACACGGTAATCCCACGCCGGCAAATCGATGCCGTTCATCGCCATGAAGGGCAGGATGAAGCCGCCGACGCAGGCGTCCACGTGCAGCGGCACGCGCTGCTTCAGCGCGATCTCGCCGAGCGCTTCGATCGGGTCGATCAGTCCATTCGGATACTCAGGCGCCGAGCCGAGCAGCATCACCGTATTGCGGTTCACGAGGCGCGCGACCTTTTCCGCGTCGAGACGAAAGTCGGCGTCGCGCTTTACGAGCCGGATCTTGACGCCGAAATATTCCGACGCCTTGAACCAGGCAACGTGCGCGGTCTCGGACAGGATCATCTCCGGCCGGCGCACGCCGCGCTTCGCGCGCGCCATATCGCGATACGTCTTCACGGCGAGCAAGCAGCTTTCGGTGCCGCCGGAGGTGACGACGCCGCAGACCTCGTCGGTGCCATGGAGCATCTCGGCGACGGACGCGATGATTTCATTCTCGAATCGCTTCAGGCTCTTGAACGCGGTCGGGTTCAGCCCGTTCGCCGACGAATATGTCTTGTAGGCCTCGGCGAGAAATTCGGCGTAGCCCTCATTGAGGTAGTAAACGAGGCTCCAGACCCGGCCATGCTTGTAGTCGGGGTCGGCGTCACCGAACGCGCCGAGTTCGCGCAGCACTTCGTCAGCCGCGCGGCCGGTTGCGGGTAAGGTCGTCATGTCGTAGGCAGCTTTGGTTTCGCGCGCGAGCGCAGCCAGTGCAGCACCACGATGAGCGCAACCAGCGCGATCACGCCCAAGAGCAGCCAGCCCTGCGCCTGCTGGACTGCGGGCAGGATCTCCTTCCAGCGCCCGCCGATATAGCGCACGCCGAACACGAGCAGCGGCAGTTCGATCGCTGCCGCGAGTCCATTGAAGAGAAAGAAGGTGCGGTACGGGATTTTCAGCGACCCGGCGGCGAAGAAGAGCGCGGTGCGGATGCCGGGCAGGAAGCGGATGATGAAGATCGACGCCGGACCGCCGCGGCGCACGCGCTCTTGCATCGCCGTCAGGCGATGCTCGGGCAGGATGCGCGCGAACCAGCGGTGGCGCAGGATGCGCGCGCCATAGCGATAGCCCCAGTGAAAGATCAGCGCGTCGCCGGCGATCAAGCCGAACCAACTGACTGCTATCAGCGGCAGCGGCTGCATCACGCCAGTGAGCGTCAGTGCCGCCGCGGCGAGCAGCACGACATCCTCGTTCATCGGTGCGCCGATGCCGCAGGCAACGAGCAGACCGAACACGAGCGCATAGGCCGGCAGGCCTTGCAGCATTTGCAATTGTTCGAGCCAGCTTTCCATCGGTGCGC
>JBDTSN010000156.1:0-5718 GCA_039931145.1 Burkholderiales bacterium
ATGCTCCACGAACCCGATCGCCACGAAGCCTTGTTGCCCATCGCCTGGGACGAGGCCCGTGCGCGCGACGCGATCACGCGCATCGTCGCCGACACCGAGGCGCACTTCTCGAAGGAGACCTACTGGCCGACACATCCACGCGACATCGAGCCCGGCGATGTGGCCGGACAGATCACGACGACGCTCTACTTCGGCGCTGCCGGCGTCATGTGGGCGCTTGACTACCTGCGTTCGGTCGGCGCCGTGACGCTGCGCCGTGATCCGCTCGAAGGGCTCGATACGCTGCTTGCGCGCAATCGCGAGCAACTCGCCGCCTGGGGCAGACGGGACTTCGCCGCCTACCTGGGAGGCGACACGCCGATCCTGCTGATGGCCTACGGCCGCGAGGCCTCCGAGGAACTGTCGGTTCGCCTCGCAACGCTGATCGAAGGCAACATCGACCACCGCGCGCGCGAGCTGATGTCGGGAGCGCCCGGCACCATGCTGGCGGCACTGTTCCTGTTTGAGCGCAGCGGCGACGCGCGCTGGGCGGAGCAGTTCCGCGCGACAGCGGCAAAGCTCTGGTCACAGCTCGAATTGTCGGACGAACACGCCTGCCACTACTGGACGCAGGATGACTCTGGCCGACGCACCACCTACCTCGACGCCGTGCATGGCTTCGTCGCCACCGCAAGCCCGCTCATCCGCGGCCGACATCTGCTTGCGTCCAGTGAATGGCAGGACTGGCAGCGATGCATCGCCAACACAGTCACACGCACTGCAACCTGGGAGGACGACCTTGCCAGTTGGCGATCGCAACTCGACCCGGCCGCCGACCGCAAGAAGCTGATGCAGTTCTGCCACGGCGCGCCGGGTTTCGTGATCTGCCTCGGCGACTGGCCCGGCGCTGGTCTCGACGAACTGCTGCTCGCTGCCGGCCGCGCAACATGGGCCGCCGGGCCGCTCAACAAGGGCTCGAACCTGTGCCACGGCACCGGCGGCAACGGCTATACATTCCTCAAGCTCTACCAGCGCACGCGCGACCCGATGTGGCTGGAGCGCGCACGCGCCTTCGCGATGCACGGCATCGCGCAGACCGAGGCCGATGCGGTGCGCTTTGGGCAGATGCGCTATTCGCTCTGGACCGGCGACCCGGGCTTCGCGATCTATCTCTGGGATTGCCTGCAGGCGCAGGCGCGCTTCCCGACGCTGGACATCTTCTGGGGCGGTTCGCACGTGGATTGATTGATCAGCGCGCTGAAGGGCGGCAAGGCCGAGCATCCGCGTCTCGATCCTGCACATCGCACCGAACACGGCACGCTCGCCCGATCACACTCGTAATATCCTCGCCGCTGCCGCTGGCCCGAAACGTCCATGCCAACCTTCCCGCCCCGCATCCCCGGCCGCCGCCTACTGCATTCGCCCGGCCCGACGCCGCTGCCAGACGCGGTGCTGCACGCGATGAGCGCGCAGCCGATGGACCTGGCCGATCCGCGCGTCGATGCCAACATCGCCGCCTGCGAAGACGGCCTGAAGCGATTGCTCCACACGCGCGAGGCGGATGTATTCATGTACGCCTCCAACGGCCACGGCGCGTGGGAGGCGGTGATCGAGAACCTTGCCGCGCCGGGTGAAAGCGTGCTCGTTCCCGGCACCGGCCACTTCAGCGAACAATGGGCTCTGCAGACCGAAGCACTCGGCCGCAAGGCGCTGCGCACGGCGTGGCGTGAAGGCTGGCCGATCGACGCGGGCGCGGTCGAGCAGGCACTGCGCGACGACACGTCGCACGCCATCCGCGCCGTGTTCGCCGTCCACACCGACACCGCAAGCAGCGTCACGAGCGACATCGCCGCGCTGCGCCGCGCGCTCGACGCCGCGGGCGATCCGGCGCTGCTCGTCGCCGACGTCGTCGCCTCGCTCGCAGCGATACCATTTTCGATGGATGCGCTTGGCGTCGATGTCGCGGTCGGCGCGTCGCAAAAGGGCCTGATGTGTCCGCCCGGCGTCGGCTTCGTCGCCGTCAACGCTGCAGCGTTCGGCGTCGCCGAGCGCAACCCGGCACCGCGTTTCTATTGGGACTTCGTGCGCCGCAAGCACGACCTCTCGTACCGCAAGTTCTGCGGCACGCCACCGCAGAACCTGCTGCTCGGGATGGAGGCCGCGCTCGGCCTGATCTTTGCCGAAGGGCTGGAAGCCGTCTGGCTGCGCCATGCGCAGCACGCACGTGCCGTGCACGCCGCGGTCGAGGGCTGGCGCGAAGGTGGCGCGCTCGACTTCTTTGCGCAAGATGCGGCGAGCCGCTCACACTCGGTGACGACGATCGCGGTGCGCGAAGGCATCGACGTCGATGCACTGCGAACCGTCGCGCGCGAGCGCTTCCAGGTCTCGATCGCGGGCGGCCTCGGGCCGCTCTACGGCCGCGCGTTTCGGATCGGGCATCTGGGCGACAGCAACCCGGCCATGATGCTCGGCGCGCTCGCCGGCATCGAGGCGGCGCTCGTCGCGCAGGGCATTCCGGTCGGCGACGGCGGCACGCGGCGTGCCGTGCTGAGCCTGGCGAGCGGCTGAGCCTTTCCGACACCCGCGCCCGCTGCGGCTCAGGCCCGCCGATAGCGACACCGTTCGCTCAGCCGGTCAGCGTCGGTTCGGGTTGAAGTGCTTCTTCAGCCCCTGCCAGCACTGGTAGTACTCAGCCTGCAACTGTGCCGACTCGAGTGCGGCCCGGGTCGGCCTGATGACGCAGCGGGTCTCGAACATGATCGCCATCGTGTCGCGGATGTAGTCGGGTTTGGACAGGTCGGCATTGCTCGCCTTCTCGAAGGTCTCGGCATCCGGCCCGTGGCCCGTCATGCAGTTGTGCAGACTGGCGCCGCCCGGCAGAAAGCCTTCGGCCTTCGCGTCGTATGCGCCGTGCACCAGGCCCATGAACTCGGCAGCGATGTTGCGATGGAACCAGGGCGGCCGGAAGGTGTGCTCCATCGCCAGCACGCGCGGCGGGAAGACGGCGAAATCGATGTTGTCGACGCCCGGCGTATCCGACACCGACTGCAGCACCAGGAAGACCGACGGGTCCGGGTGGTCGAAGCTGATCGAACCCATCGCGTTGAAGCGCCGCAGGTCGTATTTGTACGGCGCGTAATTGCCGTGCCATGCGACCACGTCCATCGGCGAATGGTCCATCTCGGCGGACCACATGTTGCCCATGAATTTGCAGAGCAGCTCGTAACCGCTGTCGATATCCTCATAGTGGGCGACCGGCGTCAGGAAGTGGCGCGAATGCGCCGAACCGTTGGAGCCGATGACGCCCAGGCTCGGCAGCTTGAACGCCATGCCGAAGTTCTCGCACACGTAGCCGCGCGCCGCGTCGTCCGGCAACTCGACCCGAAAGCGCACGCCGCGCGGGATCACCGCGATCTCCTGCGGCTCGATGGCGATCAGCCCAAGTTCGGTGACGATGCGCAGCCGGCCCTGTTGCGGCGCGATCAGCATTTCGGCGTCGGCGTTGTAGAAGACGCGGGTCGTCATCGAACGGTTGGCGGCATAGATGTGGATTCCACAGCCGCTTTGCGCATGCGGATCGCCGTTGCCGGCCATCGTCACCAGACCGTCGATGAAATCGGTCGGCTTACTCGGGATCGGCAGCGGATCCCAGCGCAGTTGATCGGGCGGTGTCGCCACTTCGGCAAAGTTGCTTGTAATGCGGCCGGCATCGATGCGCTTGAACGGCCGATGCACTGCTGACGGACGGATGCGGTACAACCATGAGCGGCCGAGCGCGCCGCGTGGCGCGGTGAAGGCGGTGCCCGAAAGCTGTTCAGCGTAAAGCCCATACGGGCACTTCTGCGGTGAGTTCTGGCCTTCCGGCAGCGCACCCGGCAGAGCCTCGGTGGCGATCTCGTTGCCGAAGCCGGAGTGATAGGCCAAGTCGTCGGCCTGGGTGTCGGCAGTTAGGTCCGATTTCGCGGTGCGCTTGTTGGTCTTCGTCATTTCATCTCTCCAGGGCGGTGTGAAACGGCAGGCTAGACGAAGCGTCTTCACCCTGCTGGTTGGGTGGAAACCTCGGTGCCGGCCGCCACGCCCGCGCGGTCGCGCTCCGTGGCCTCGCGAAGGCGCTCGGGGGAAACGAGCGTCGCTGATGGGTCGGAAGCGCCACGACGGAGTTCCCTTCACGGAACGCATCCTGCAACGCCTTCACTGCGTCGCGGCTCGCTGACCAGGGGTGAGTGAACGAACGGACATCTTCGCTATGGCCCGCATAGCATCAATGAATCCATATACCCTTATGGATATGCCTCACTGACATTGTTGCGTCTAGCGGCCCAACTCTTGAAGCATCGTGCTTCCACAATCAAGCCAGGAGGCTCCACCATGACTGAATTCCACTCCACGTTCCCTCGCCTCAACGAGGCGGCCCCTGACTTCAAAGCCAAGATCACCCGTGGCGACCGCAGCCTCGGCGACTAGAAGGGCAATTCGACGGTGGCGATTTCGAGCGACAGCCAAACGTTCAGGTCCAGCGGCAAGCCGGCTTTCGGAATCGATGTGCGCACTGCGCGGGACACCGCTCGTCGCGCAAGTCAATTCGGATCTCCGGGGCCGGCACGATGATCCTGGCGGCGACCGCCTCTGCGGCCGGGCTTTGGGGGCTGCGCAGCCTGGCGCATCGCGCCATCTTGCGGGGTCTGCGTGCGCCGCGGCTCAAGCACAGCCAAGGACCCACTGACCAGGACATGGCGCTCGGATGCGTGCGTGAAGTGTGAATCACCGGGCTGCGCGGCAAACAACTGTTTGGCTGGTTGGTGTCGCCTGCGCAGCCTGTCGCACTGCCCGCCCCAGCCGTGCTGGTGATGCACGGCTGGGGCGCCAACGCGGCCACCATGTGGCCGGTGGTGCGGCCGCTGCACAGCGCCGGCTTCGCAGTGCTGCTGATAGACGCGCGCTGCCACGGCCGCAGCGACGACGAGGCTTTCACGTCGCTGCCGCGCTTCGCCGAGGACATCGCGGCCGGCCTCACCTGGCTGCGCACGCAGCCCGGCATTGCCGTCGACCGTCTGGCGCTGCTCGGGCACTCGGTCGGCGCCGCTGCTGCATTGCTGCACGCCTCGCATCACGACGACGTGCGCGCCGTGGTCAGCCTGTCAGCCTTTGCGCACCCGGCTGAGGTGATGCGGCGCTTATTGGCCGAGAAGCGCGTGCCGTATGCGGTGATCGGCTGGTATGTGATGCACCATGTGCAGCGGGTGATCGGTGCAAGCTTCGACGAAATTGCACCCCTCGCGAGCTTGCCCCACGTGCGCTGCCCGGTACTGTTGGTACACGGCCGCTCGGACAAGGCGGTGCCGGTTGACGATGCGCAGCGCCTGCTCGCAGCCTCGCACTTGGCAAGGTTGCTGTTGGTTGAAGGGGGCCACGATCTGAGTGAGGCCCTGGCGCCATATGCCCCAAGGTTGGTGGATTTTCTGCGCGTGGCCTGTGCTGCGCCGGTTGCGGTGGTCGGGGAAGGCGTCGCCTGAATTCATGCTTTCGATTTCTCTCGGCCCGATTGCCTTGCCGGTGGCTCCCGTGCTGCTCCTGTGCGCGGTATGGGCTGCGTCCTGGCTGGCTTCGCGCATCGCGGTTTGGACCGGTGAAGGGCATCGGGCTGCCAGCGCTGGCAACGTCGTGTTCCTTGCGGCAGCGTGGGGCCTGCTGGCAGCTCGCCTTGCCTACCTGGCGTTGAACGCCGACGCGTACATCGCG
>JBDTSN010000157.1:0-5698 GCA_039931145.1 Burkholderiales bacterium
CGTCATGCAGGACCAGGACCTGCTGGGCCTGGCCTACTGGCACAACGGCATGAAGGAGATGTCGGCCAACAAGGAGCTCCGCCTGCCGGGCGACGCCAAGGGCCTGAAGTTCCGCATCCAGGCCTCCGACGTGCTCGAAGCGCAGTTCAAGGCGGTTGGCGCCAATCCGCAAAAGCTCGCCTTCGCCGAGGTCTATCAGGCGCTGCAGTCCGGCGTGGTCGATGGCACCGAGAACCCCTGGTCGAACATCTACACCCAGAAGTTCTACGAGGTGCAAAAGGACATCATGGAATCGAACCACGGCGTGCTCGATTACATGGTCATCGTGAACGCCGGCTGGTGGAACAAGCTGCCCGACGATGTGCGCAAGGCGCTGAACACCGCGATGGTCGAGTCGATCAAGTACGGCAACAAGATTGCGGCCGAAGAAGCCGCCAACTACCGCCAAAAGATCATCGATGCCAAGAAGGCCGCGGTGCTGCCGATGACGAAGGCCGAACTGGCCGAATGGCGCAAGGCGATGCAGCCGGTGTGGAAGCAGTTCGAAGGCGACATCGGCAAGGACGTTATCGAGGCGGCACAGAAGTCCAACAAGTCCTGAAAGCAGTAACGCGACACGTTGGATGACTCGAAGGGCCCTCTGGAAAAGGGCCCTTCGGCGTGCTGAATCTGCACAACCGGGAGCGAACATGAAGATTCTCGACCGCTTCGAAGAGTGGGTCGTCGCCTTGATGCTGGCCGCGATGACGGTACTGACTTTCGTTCAGGTGGTTCTGCGCTACGTCTTCAACTCGGGTTTCACCTGGGCGCTGGAACTGACGACGCTGTTCTTTGCCGTGATGATCTTTATCGGCATCTCCTACGGCGTTCGGGTCGGCGCCCACATCGGCATCGACGCGCTCGTCAAGAAGCTGCCCACCGGCCCACGACGGGTGACCTCGATCGTGGCCGTGCTGCTGTGCCTGCTCTACGCGGGCATCATTCTGGTCGGCTCGTACGAGTACGTTTCGAAGATGATGTCGGTCGGTATCGAGATGCAGGATCTGCCGATTCCGGTCTGGCTCGCGCGTTCGATCCTGCCTCTGGGCTATGCGCTGCTCGCAATGCGCCTGCTGCAGGTGCTTTGGGCGCTCGTCACCGGGCGTTCGGACAGCATGCACCTGGGCGATGAAGTGGCCGAGGCCCTCAAACTCAAGGCAAGGGACGAGGCGCAATGAACACCCTGATCCTTTTCACCAGTCTGTTCATCTTCATGGCCATCGGCATGCCGGTGGCAATCTCGCTCGGCTTGTCGAGCCTGCTGACGATCCTGTTCTTCGGCCAGGATTCGATCGCCAGCATGTCGATCAAGCTCTACGAGACGAGCGAGCACTACACACTGCTTGCGATCCCGTTCTTCATTCTGGCCGGCGCGCTGATGACTACCGGTGGCGTGGCCAAGCGCATGGTCCACTTCGCGGTCGCGGCGGTCGGCCATATGCGCGGCGGTCTGGCGATCGCCAGCGTACTGGCCTGCACGCTGTTCGCCGCCGTTTCGGGGTCGAGCCCCGCGACCGTGGTCGCGGTCGGCTCGATCGTCATTGCCGGCATGGTGCGCAACGGCTACTCGAAGGAATTCGCCGCCGGCGTGATCTGCAACGCGGGCACCCTGGGCATCCTGATTCCACCGTCGATCGTGATGGTCGTTTACGCGGCGATCGCCGAGGTGTCGGTCGGGCGCATCTTCATGGCCGGCGTCATTCCCGGGTTGCTGCTGGCGTTCATGCTCGCGTTCGCGGTGTGGTGGCGGGCCGGCAAGTTGAAGCTTGCCAAGGGCGAAAAGGCGTCGATGCGCGAGGTGCTGGCCGCGTTCAAGGATTCGATCTGGGGCCTGGCGCTGCTGGCGGTCATCATGGGCGGCATCTATGGCGGCATCTTCACGCCGACCGAGGCGGCCGCGGTGGCGGCGGTCTACGCCACCTTCGTTGCCGTCGTGATCTACCGCGACATCGGGCTGAAGAAACTGCCCGAAGTCTTCCTCGATGCCGGAAGGACCACGGTGATGTTGATGTTCATCATCGCCAATGCGCTGTTGTTCGCGCACGTGCTGACCACCGAACGCATCCCGCAGACGATTGCCGAGCACATCCTGGCCGCGGGCATGGCACCTTGGATGTTCCTGGTTGTGGTCAACATCATCTTGCTCATCGCCGGCAACTTCATGGAGCCGACCGGCATCATCTTGATCCTGACGCCGGTGTTCTTGCCGATCGCCATGAAACTTGGTATCGATCCGATCCACCTCGGCGTGATCATGGTGGTGAACATGGAGATCGGCATGATCACGCCGCCGGTGGGCCTGAACCTGTTTGTCACGAGCGGTATCACCGGCATGAGCCTGGTGCAGGTCACGCGTGCGGCAATGCCGTGGCTGTCGATCCTGCTCGTCTTCCTGATCATCATCACCTACATCCCGCAGATCAGTCTGTTCTTGCCGAATCTGCTGTTCGACTGATCGTGAGCACCGCCGCGTTGACACTGGCCGTGTGCGCAAGGACGTGCGCCACTCAGGGTTTGAGCACCTGATCGATCAAGAGCGTCACGCCGTCGGCGTGATTCGCCATCGGCGGCGTCTCGCCGACCAGATCGCCCGGGCTGGGCGCGGCTTGGCCGCTCTTGCTGACACGCGCGCTGACAATCACCTTCGGCGACATCGACAGCTTTGCGACGGGCGACATCGCGCTGCTGTCATCCAGCGTGAAGGCGGCCGGCAAGTCCTTGACCTGCAGGCGGATGATGGCGAGCGGCATACGCGGGCCTTCGGCGGCGCGGGCGTAGATGAACACGGTGTCGGTCAGCGCAGCCTTGCCTGCCATTGCTGGCGACAAGCGTACCGTGCCGCGGATCGCGGTTGCATCCACCGCGCCGCTGGTTGGCTGAGATGTCGCCGCTGCACCCGGGCGCGTTGAATTTACCGTCGCCTCGGCGTGTGGCCCTACGCCGCCCTGTTTGCGCGCTTCGTCGATACCGGCTTGCAATTCCTGCAGGTAGGGGCTGTCGGATGGGGACAGCCGTACTACGCGCTCCCAATACTGCACCGCGTTTGCATAGTCCTTACGGTCAAAGGCAGCGGCGCCGGCGAGCGAAAGCGCCTTAAGGTTGTCAGGCTCGAGCTTGAGTGCGCGCTCGATCAGCTTGCGCGGCTCGCCCTCGAGATTGCGGCCGTTCGCGACCGCGAGCACGTCGGCGTAGTCAGCAAGTAAGCTTGCATCGTCGGTGCGCAACGCGACGGCCTTCTGGAACGCCGAAAGCGCTGGCTCGAGCTGCCCGAGGCGGACGTATGAGCGTGCCAGCAGGGCCCAGCCCTCGGCCTTCTCGGGGTGTTCCTTCAGTTTCGCTGCGAGTTCTTCGACCGCTTGCGCAAACTTCTGCTCGTTCTCGGACTGCACGGGGTCGCCCGGCGCTGCGGAACTCACCCCTGGTGCGCCGGCGCTTGCAAGCCCTGGTGAGCCCGTCCACCAGTAGCCGACGCCGGCCACGGCCAGCACCGCGACCGCAAGCGAAGCTACGAACCCCTTCGCCGGTCGCGAAGCATCGCTGGCTGGTACCGGACTTTCGAGTACCAGGGCGACGAGCGCGCGCTCCAGGCGCGCCTTCTCCGCGGCATAGGTGTCGTCAGCAAGGCTGCCGGCGCGATGCTGGGCCTCGATCTGCTGCAACTTGCGCTTCAGCGCAGGAATATCGTCGGTCATTCGATTGGGTTCAGGGCGCGCCTGCCGTTGCGCGGCGCGCATGCGATCAGGGGGCGGATATGGGCGACTCGGCGCTTTCCGGCTCATCCGGATCGAACTGATCTGCGCTCAGCCGGCTGCGATGGCGCAGCACGAGCGCAAGCCCAGTCAATCCACCGCCGAGCAGCAGCAGCGGCCCGAACCAGAGCAACCAGGTTGTCGTCTTGACGGGCGGGCGGTAGAGGACGAAGTCGCCATAGCGCGCCGTCATGTAGTCGAGGATCTGCTGCTTGCTCTCGCCACGCTGCAGAAGCTCGCGTACTTCTTCGCGTAGGTCGACAGCGAGGTCCGCATGCGAATCCGCAATCGTCTGGTTCTGGCAGACGAGGCAGCGTAGTTCGGTCGTGATCTCGAGCATGTGTGCTTCGAGCGCCGGGTCGGCAGCAGCGGGTGCGGCCTCTTTCGCGCCGGCCGCGAACGCGAGCAGGGCGAACATTGCAGCAAGCAGCACGCTACGCATTGAGCTCACGAATCAAGGGCTCGATGCGGTCACGCAGTACCTCGGGCGTGACCGGGCCGATCTGCTTGAATCGGATCACCCCTTGCTTGTCGATGACGAAGGTCTCGGGAACGCCGTAGACGCCAAAGTTGATGCCGACACGGCCGTCGGTGTCGGAGAGCGACACGTCGTAGGGGTTGCCCAGGCGCGACAGCCACTGCATCGCGTTGCCGCGCTCGTCCTTGTAGTTCAGACCGTAGATCGGCACCATTCGGCGGCGCGCAAACTCGACGAGCACGGGGTGCTCCTCGCGGCAGGCGACGCACCACGAAGCCCAGACGTTGAGGATCCAGACCTTGCCGGCAAGATCCTGCTTGCTGATTCGCTGGGTTGGGTCGTCAAGTCGCGCCAGATCGAACGCGGGTGCCGGCTTGCCGATGAGCGGCGAGGGCACCTCGCGCGGGTTCAGGTTCAGGCCGACGACAAGAAAGCCGAGCAGGATCAGAAACAGCGCCAGCGGCGCAAGGTACTTCCAGCGCTTCGTCATGCCGCAGCCGTGCCTGCCGCGTGCGCCGTCGCCTGTTGTTCGCGCCGTGCCAAACGGTAGCGCCGGTCGCTCGCAGCGAGCGCGCCGCCAAGCGCCATGACGAGGCAGCCGCCCCAGATCCAGGTGACGAAGGGCTTGTAGTAGACACGCACAATCCAGGCATTGCCTTCGGTCGGCTGGCCGAGCGAGACGTAGAGGTCACGCGTCAGGCCGGTGCGGATCGCCGCTTCCGTCATCGGATTCGTCTGCACCCGATAGACGCGCTTCTCGGGCCGCATCTGCGCGACTTCGCGGTTACCCTGGGTGACGACGACGAGCCCTTGCGCCGCGTTGTAGTTCGGCCCGGCAACGTCGCGCACGCCCTGGAAGGTGAAGGTGTAGCCGTTGATCTCGGTCGTGTCGCCGACAGCCATCTTGACGTCGCGCTCGACCTGGTAGGTATTGACCATCGTGACGCCGAACGCGAAGGCCGCGACGCCCAGGTGCGCGACCATCATGCCGACCGTCGCCCGCGGGATCACCCGCAGCCGCTGCCAGACCGAGGCGCGCACGCCGCCCGCCGGGCGCACACGCTCCCACAGATCGGTGGCAATCGAGGCGACGATCCAGAATGCGAGCAGCAGGCCAATGCTCGCAGGCAATGAGAAGCGTCCCGCGGCCCAGCCGGTCAATACCGTTGCGATCACGGCCGCGACAGCCGCCCAGCGCAAGCGGTGTGCGAGGTCGGGGACTTGCGCCTCCTTCCAGCGCGCGAGCGGGCCGATGCCCATCAGCACGATGAGCGGCGCCATGATCGGCACGAAGACGGTATCGAAGTAGGGCGGGCCGACCGAGATCTTGCCAAGGCCGAGTGCGTCGAGCGCGAGCGGATAGAGCGTGCCGAGAAACACCGCGCCGCAGGCAACGATCAGCAGCACGTTGTTGACGAGCAACAGCGTTTCG
>JBDTSN010000158.1:0-5669 GCA_039931145.1 Burkholderiales bacterium
CACTGATGCGTCAACGCCAAGTGCACGGTTTCGTGCGCGAATGCCACGGCGACCTGCACCTCGGCAACATCGCGCTCATCGATGGGGTGCCGCTTCCCTTCGACGGCATCGCGTTCAACACCGAGCTGCGCCACATCGATGTCGTGAACGACATCGCCTTCACCTTCATGGACCTGCTGCGCCATGACCTGCCCGCGCTGGCATGGCGCTTCGTGAGCGCTTGGGCCGAGCACAGCGGGGACTATGCGGGTCTCACGCTGCTGCGCTTTTATGCCGTCTATCGGGCTCTGGTGCGCGCTCGGGTCGCCCTCCTGCGCGTCGATCAGAGTGGCGACGGCGTTGATGCGTTCGCAGCAGCCGAACGTGAGCTCTCTCTTGCCGAATCCATTGCTGAGTCCATAGCTGCCAACTCGATCGCCAACGCGATAGCTCAACCTATCGCTGAGCCGCGCGCCGAGCCCCTTATCGCACCCGCCGCAGCGGGACCGCTGCTCGTGCTCACCTGCGGTGTTTCGGGCTCGGGCAAGAGCACCGTAGCGCGGCTGCTTGCCCAGCATGCGGGCGCGGTGCGCGTGCGCTCCGACGTCGAGAGGAAGCGCCTCTATGCGCTCGCCCCTGACTCACGCCCCGCGCCGGGCGAACTCGAGACGCTTTACGGCGCCGAGGCAACGCAGCGCACCTACGAGAGGCTGTCTGAGCTCGCGCGCGAGTTGCTTGGCGCCAGCATCTCCGCCGTCGTCGATGCGGTCGCGCTGCGACGCACGGAGCGCGACGCGCTGCGTGCCTTGGCCGCCGAGTACGGCGCGCGCTTCGTACTGCTCGAATGCAGCGCCCCCGAAGCGGTGCTGCGCGAGCGCATCACGCGCCGGTTGAGTGAGGCAAAGGACGCATCCGACGCCGACCTCTGCGTGCTCGATCTTCAACTACGCGTGCGCGAGCCAATCGCGCACGAGGAAGCGGCGATCACGCTCGATACCGACGTCACCCTGACCGAGCTTGCGCGCCGTTGCGAAGCGATGGCAGAGCAACTCAACGCGACACCTGCCACAACACATTGATTCACCCAGCCATGACACTTGCCACCATCGAACTCTGCCCCGCCGGGGAAGCGAAGTCCACGCTCATCATCTTGCACGGCCTCGGCGCCGACGGCACCGACTTCATCCCGATGTGCGACGCGCTCGACCTGCAAAGTCACGGCCCGGTGCGCTGCATCATGCCGCGCGCGCCCGAGCGCCCGGTGACGATCAACGGCGGCATGCGCATGCGCGCGTGGTACGACATCCTCGGCGCCGACCTGCAGCAACGAGAGGACGAGGCCGGTCTTCGCGAATCGGTGCGCGACGTGCACGCGCTGATCGCACGTGAGGTGGCGCGCGGCGTGCCGGCGCGACGCATCGTGCTCGCTGGCTTCTCGCAAGGCTGCGCGGTGACGCTGCTCGCCGGGCTGCGCTACCCCGATCGACTCGCCGGGCTTGCCGGCATGTCGGGCTACCTGCCGCTTGCACACAGCACCGCTGCCGAGCGCGCGGGCGCGAACCGCGACGTGCCGATCTTCCTCGCCCACGGCCGCGACGACGGCGTCGTGCCGATGGCACGCGGCAGCGCATCGCGCGACGCACTGATCGCACTCGGCCACGATGTCGAGTGGCACGACTACCCGATGGAACACTCGGTCTGCATGGAAGAAGTGCAGGCGCTCGACGCCTGGCTGCAGCGCGTGTGGGCCTGAACGCAAACACAAGGTGAGAGGTCAAACATGAACACGAATCGCGACGGAACGCGGCGCCCGAGCCGCGTTTGGTTGGGTGCCTGGCTGGGCATCGCCGTTTGCACGCTGCTGCTTGCGGGCTGCGTGACGATGAGCGATGCGCTGCGTGTGAACGTCGTCGGCGTCGAGCCCTTGCAGGGCGAGGGCCTCGAGCTGCGCTTTGCCGTGAAGCTGCGCGTGCAGAACCCGAACGAGACGAGCATTTCCTTCGATGGCGTCGCGGTCGACCTCGATCTCGACGGCAAGAACGTCGCCACCGGCGTGAGCGACCAGCAGGGCAGCGTGCCGCGTTTCGGCGAAACGATCATCACGATACCGGTGACGGTCTCTGCGTTCAGTGTTGCGCGTGTGCTGGTCGGGTTGACCGATGTGCAGTCGCGCGGCGAAGTCCCCTATGCGGTGAGCGGCAAGCTTGCCGGCGGCAGCTTCGGCAGCGTGCGCTTCTCGCGCAGCGGCACGCTCAAGCTGCCGCAGTCGACCACCGGGACCAACGCGACCGGCGGCTGACGCCGCCTCGTTCGCCGTCTTGCCCCTCTCCCTCTGGGAGAGGGCTGGGGTGAGGGCCGCAAGCCGAGAAGGAGTCTTCGAGCCGCATGCGGCGAGCCCGGCGAGCGGCTCCTGCATGCTGGCCGGAGCGCGCACCGCAAGTGAGGGCGGGAAGGCGCACTACGACCCGAACTCACAGCCCACTTGCAGAGCCGAACGAAACGCGACCTCACTCAATACAGCGCTCCCAATCCGTTTCGTACAGCTTCTGGCACGTTAGGCTGAGCCGCAATCTCCTGCAGGAAGTTTCGGTCATCGGCAACGGTGAGCGGATCCAGTGCGATGGGCTCGAGCAGCTGAGACAGCGGTACCGATGCGGCGCGCGTGGCCACCATCTCCACGCCAGTGAAGTCTTTGGGTCCGTTGAACGGCAGCCTCGGGCGCAACTCCACGCCTGTGTCCTGAATCTCGTCGAGTGCCAGCGTCCATACCACTGGTTGCGGCGCGTCGAGAACGCCTCGGGTCATCGCCTTCAGTTTTGGACGCTCCAGTTCAAGCGCAAACGCCGCGAGGTTTCCGAAAGCTTTGCGCAGTGCTGCCTTGGCCGCGCCCAGCGACACGGCAGTCACATCGGGGTCCGCGGTGTCTTGCGAAAGAAACAGTGTGCGAGTCTTGCCACCGACACGCAGCGTTTCGCCGCTTGCTCCGAGTGACTTCATCATCGCCGGCATGCCATAGCGCGCAACGCCGTTGATCATCACCAGCCTAATCGCGGTCTCCTTTGAACGGATCAGTGCCTCGTAGGGCTCGCCCGTCTTGCCAGTGAAGACGACCAGATCCGCGCGCTTGCCGGGCTCGAGCGAGCCCAGTGCCTTGTCCCACTTCAGGATAGCCGCGGCGTCGCACGTGGCCATGGCCAGCAAGTCGCGAGCACTGAACAGACCATTCAGTACATGCTGGGAGTACAGCCAGGCAACCTTCAACTCACCCAGCAGGTTCTTGCTCCCCGAGGGGGACCAATCACTGCCCAGCCCGATACGCACGGCCGCACGGCGGGCATCCTCGACGCGCGCGGTGGCGCCGTAGAGGAGCAGATTGCTCAGCGGCGACCAGATCATCGCGCCGCCGTGCTGGCCAAGCACATCGAAGTCCTGTGGCAACAGGCCGGCCGAATGGATGGCGGCGAGCCGGTCGTTGATCGCCCACTCATCGGGCGCGACTTCAAGTGCCAGGAAGTGCCGGCGCGCCACCGAATCCGCCTGATCTGATGGGGTGACCCCCTCGCTCAGATGCAGCAAGAAGCAGCTGTCTTCCTTCTTCAACCGCGCGAGGAACGACTTTGCGTCCTTGGCGTCGACATCGGCGATGCGCCCTTGGGCGTTCGACAGATCGGGATCTTCAGTCTTCTCAACGTTGCGCAGCAGTCCGCGATAGAAACGTCGCACCCCGGCGTTGCTGTTGAGCATGATTCCCTGGCTGGTGGTCACACCGCCGAGCAGGCACTTGCACTCGACGTAGCGCACCAGCGGGGGCAGCAAAGCGGGCTTGCCTTCGGCGTCGCGGTATTGACCTACCACTGTCATCGGGCCACTGATGAGCTTGCGGTAGTCGGGATGGTCCGGCCACTGGCCGCGGTGCTGGAAAAGCTTGGGCACCGGGCTCCACAGCGGCAACGCGTTGTAGCTGAGGTGGTTGTGCAGCTCGATCAGACCTGGATAGATCGTACCGCCGGAGTTTACCGGTCGGATGGCCTCGAAGCCCGGGGGGGGCGGATCCTTGCTTCCCTGCACGGCGACGATCGCACCCTGATCGATGTAGACCACCGCGTCGGACATGACCGTGAAGGCATCATCCATCGTGACCACGCGCCCGGCCAGGGCCATTTTCGGACCCGTGAGGGGGTCGATGGCGCTAGGTCCGCGTGCCTTTGCTGCTTTGCTACGCAAGCCTCCGCGTGCCGTCGGTGCAGGGGCCCTGAGCGGATACCACTGGCGCTTCATCTTCACGAAACGACCCCCTTGGTGACGGTGATCGTGATATTGCGTCGCTTGGCCAGGGCATCGGCGCCGGAGCGCCTGGCCCAGCCGTCGTTCTCATGCATCCAGGCCGGCAGTCCGGCTGGAAAGTCGGATTCCGGAATGGCTACGCGGTCGCCGTCGGCCCATTCGTCGCCATACAGTGCGAGCGGCACTGCCTCGTCAGCATGCTGGATGCTCGGCGCCAAGGCCGTCAGCGCAGCGTTCCAGCCCAGCAGCAGTTGCTTGGTGTTTGCAGCCAGCTTTGCCTTGTTGCCTCCCGAGGCGCTCTCGGGTTGTGTGGGGTGCGTCACCGCTGCATAGGCCACATCCACCGATTGCGCATCCGGCGAAGTGTTCCAGAATTGCCACGCTTCGTCGGCAGCCTTGCCCAAGGCGATCACGGCCTCGACCTGCGTTCCCACCAGCAGCGCCTTTAACCACTGGTTGCGGTAGTCGATGAGTGCGGGATCGCGTCGGGTCTTCGCCGTGACGCTGCCGTAAACACTGTAGAGGTAGGCGTTGATGAAGACGTATCTGTGCACGATGCCGAGCTTGGCCAGCAAGCCCTGCACTCGACGGCCGGCTTCGCCGACCAGGATGCGGCGAACGATGGTCTCGTGCTGCGCGGGATCCTGGCCGATGACGAGCACACGGGCCGATCCGTCAAGCCGGCCGCGATGGAAGATCGGACCCCATTCGAGGCGGAACTGGCTTGCCGGATAGACATCGCCCTCCGGGTATTGGGCACATAGGCTCAGGAACGGATCTGCAACGTAGCCGGGGTCGAAGGGGTGGGACATGGGGGTCTCCTGCCGGTGCATGGCCATGGCGCGGCATCGGTTATGCCTTCTACCGCTTCGCACGGCGAATTGCCAGACCTAATAGCAAGCCCGAGCTCAGGTCAGGTTGGCGGAAGTGCCACCGCCGACTTGGAACAGATCCGCGATCTGCCAGATCAGGTTAGAAAAGTAGTTGTGGTCGGGCATATTCGCTCCGGCAGGCAGACTCCTCGGGACTCACGCACTGCGATCCCCGTCTGCCGTTGTGCGACGAGTGTAGACAATGCCCGCAGTCCTGGGATCGACGCTTGACGAGCAGCACGACGTGCGAGCCGGCGATGGCGCGTATGGTCAATCCGCTTTTCGTTCTGCGGGCTCGCATGACGACTCCTTAACGCTTTCAGTAGGTGACATTCTGTGGCCGCTTGCGGCTCGCTGGCCATCCCCGGAATATCCGCCACCGAGGCGCGAGCGCACAACATCAAGGCGTCTGGTGAACCTGGAGCAGGGTCCGCGTGCAGCTGTGCGTCTGCAACGACGCTCAATCGCTCGCGATCTGCCGGCAGAAGTCACCGACACCGAGCACCGGACACAAACCGCGCACGCCGGCCAGAG
>JBDTSN010000159.1:0-5657 GCA_039931145.1 Burkholderiales bacterium
GCGATGCCCGCCGTCGTCTCGCAGCCGGCGATGACCGTCGCCATGCCGAGCGCGAAACCGGCGCGGAGCGCCGCGCGACGGCTCGCGCTCGGCAATTCGGGGCGACTGCGCGTCATCTCAATTGACCTTTGTCCATGTCTCGTCGGGATCATAGGCCTTGATCTTCTTCACCTTCGACGCGGTATCGGGCCCGAGGTCCTTCTCATACACAAGCGCATTCATATTGCAGATGAACGTCTTCACGCCCGAGTTGCGGTACTTGGCCGGATAGGCGATCAAAGCGACGCCGCCGATCAGCTTGCCGTTGGCGTAGTAGCTCATCGCGCCGTCCGGTGCATTCTTGCCCTGCGCGGTGAGGATGCGGTAGTAGTAGCCATGGTAAGGCGTGGCAACGCCCTGGCGATACTGCTGGTTGGCTTGCGCAAGCAACGGCCCTCCGGGGCTGGGCGACTCGCCTTCCTTGGTCGGCCAGTAGAGTCCGTCTTGCTTGCCGGGCTTGGAGACAAAGTACGCCGCGTACTCGAGCAGGCCGTCGCCGTTGCGATCCGCCTGCGAGTACTCATCCTCCATGTCGACAAAGGCGAGGCAGGTCTGGATCGTGTCGAGCTCGTTGCGGCCGATGCGGCGGGCCAGAAGTTCCTTCTCGCCGGCCGGCGAATCGAAGGTCCAGCCTGAGGCCGACTTGACCATCGGGACCGGCATCGGCCATTCGGTTTCACCGGTCGTGATAAAGGCCTTCGTATCGCCTTCCTCCATCTGCACGACGTGCTTCGTGTCGTAGTCGGTAACGAAACTCTCTGAAGCCTTGCGGTCTGCTTCGGGGTCGCCCGAGTCGACGATGCCGGCGTGGCCAGGCCCGAGCAGGCGGGCGATCTGCTGGTCATCGTCCTTGCGCATGGCGGCAACAAGAGCATCGAAGCCCTCTTGCGGAGTCGCGAAGTAGACGCGTTGCACGCTCGACTGCTTCGCGGGTGTCGATGCCGCAGCGGTGCTCGTCTCGGCAGCAGGGACCTGCGCACAGAGGAGAGACAGCGCAAAAGCGGCCAACAGCGGGCGCACGATCGCGCGCGAACTCAGGGTTTGATGTGCTTCAGGTTTCATCGTGGTTTCCAATGCGAAATCGGCTTCGAGGGGATTGCGATGCACGCTCAACGCCGCCCGCCACCGCCGCCAGCCCGAGCCCCGCCGCCGCCTCGGGAGCCGCCACTACCCATGCTCGAGTGCCCGCGGTTGGAAGCCTGGCGCGTCTGCGCGCCATTGCCGCCCGAGAACGCGTTTCCGCGACTGCTTTGCGAAGCAGCCGCCCGGTTGCTGCTGCCGAGTTCTGACATGTTGCGCGACGCAGCGCCGGTATTGCCGCGATCGGCGGACATGTCGCGTGTGCTCGCACTTGCGTTGCCCCGATTGCTGGCGACGTCGCGCGTGCCTGCGCTTGCGTTGCCCCGATTTGCTGCGACGTCGCGCGTGCCGGCGCCTGCTCCGCCAAGATTGCCGCGATTGCGCTGGGCCTCGTTCAACCCCTTGCGATCGTTCAAGCTCGCGCCGCCGAGCGAACTGTCGCGGCCGCGGAACTGCTCGCGTGCCTGCGCTGCCTGGCGATCGCGTTGCTGATACTTGTTGCGTGAGCCCGCGTCACGATAGGGTACGGCGCCACGGTGGTTGACGTTGTGATTCCAGTTCGTGTTGCTGATGTTTGTACGGTTGAAGTTGTTGTAGCGGTTGACGTTGATGTTCACGCTGTGGTTGTGCCAACCCCATCCGCCCCACATTGCAGCGCCGGCGGCAATGCCGACGCCCCAGAAGAAGCCGCTGACAAAGGCCGCGCCGGGCGGGCGCCAGTAGGGCGGGTAGTAGGGCGGGTAGGCCGGATAGCCCCAGGCGCCGTAGACGACGCTCGGTTGGTAGACCGGCACATAGACGATTTGCGGGTTCGCCGGCTCGATGACGATGTACTGCTTGTTGTCCGCCTGTTGGACTTCGACCTTCTGCTGCTCGTTGCTCTGCAAGTGGCCCGCGGTCTGCGCCTTCGCGCGCAGCGATTGAATCGTGTCCATCACCTGATCCTGCTGAGCAAGAAAGGCGTCGCCGAGCTTTTGCGTCCACGCCAGATCCTGGCTCATGCGGTCGAGTACATCGGGAAATTCGGTGAGCGATTTGACGCTCTCGTCCCAGGTCTGCTTCTGGAGCGCGTCTTGGAGGGCATCGCCCTTCACTGACGCGTTGGCCTTGCGCCAGCGGGCAGCCTCGACGATCTCGAGCGGGTAGGTCGACGCCATCATGATCTGCGACAGCAGCGCGTCAGGATAAAGCGCGATCGGCGCGAGCATGGATTCAAGCTCACCCTGCGAGAAGGGCTGCGCGGCGGGCGCGCCCTGCGGCGCGGCTGCCTGGGGCGGGGCAGTCTGCGCCCTCAAAGTCGGCGTGAAGCCGAGCGCAAGCGAAAGGACGATGGACAGGGCCGGCTTGCAATTCATTGATGGAGCTCCCACAAGATGAGGCATTCTAGACGTGCCCATCACGCGAAACTGCGCGCCCGGTTTGGCGAATATTAGGGCGTGCGAGCGACCGACAGCGACGCGCAGCGCGAACAAAGTGCGCTAGTCTCGGGCAACGCGCATTGCGCTTCAACTTCGCACATTGCGCGCCCGGCGCGGTGCATGGCCACTTCATGCGCTTCAAATGAAGCTCGACGTCGACCTGTACTACACGCTCTCGCTTGCGGCACTCGCGCTCGTGATCGGCTATCTGCTGATTGACCGCATCAAGTTGCTCGCGAGTTACAGCATTCCCGCCGCGGTCGTCGGCGGCCTGCTGTTCGCCGGCCT
Organism: Burkholderiales bacterium; assembly: GCA_039931145.1. Taxonomy (GTDB): domain Bacteria; phylum Pseudomonadota; class Gammaproteobacteria; order Burkholderiales; family Burkholderiaceae_C; genus CAIKUF01. The sequence continues at coordinate 2,826 of JBDTSN010000159.1, forward strand.
GCTGACGCTGCTGCGCGGCGTGGCGCACGTCGAAGTCGCGTTCGACGGCCGGCTGCTCACACCGCTCAACATTGCGTTCTTCACCTCGGTCGGGCTCTCGGCCGACGCGCGCGCGCTCGCCAAGGGCGGCAAGGCGCTGCTGATCTTCTTCGTTGTCGTCGCAGGCGGCCTGGCAATGCAGAACGCGATCGGCGTCGGCATGGCGATGCTGTTCGACCTGAATCCGGTGAACGGCCTGCTCGCCGGGTCGATCACGCTTTCAGGTGGCCATGGCACCGGCGCCGCCTGGGCCGGCAAGTTTGCCGAAGAGCGCAATGTGCAGGGCGCGATCGAACTCGCCGTCGCGGTCGCCACCTACGGTCTCGTCGCCGGCGGCGTGATCGGCGGGCCGCTCGCGGGCTGGTTGATCCGGCGCCACAAGCTGCAAGGCGCCGACGCCGCGGCGCAGCGCGAGGCCGCCGGCCCGCTCGAGGCGATCGAGCAGCGCAAGCTGATCGAGACGCTGATGCTGATGGTGGGCTCGATCGCGATCGGCCTCACGCTCTACGGCTGGATCGGCGACGGCGCGGTCACGTTGCCCTCGTTCATCTGGGCGCTGCTGGTGGGCGTCGTACTGCGCAACCTGTTGTCTGTCACCGGGCTTTATCAGGTCGACGACCGCGCGCTCGACTTGCTCGGCGGCCTCTCCCTGTCGCTCTTCCTGGCCATGATCATCATGACCTTGAAGCTCTGGGAGTTGATCGACCTCGCCGGGCCGATTCTCGCCATCCTGCTCGTGCAGACGGCGGCGATCCTGTGCTATGTGGTGTTCGTCACCTTCCGCGTCATGGGCCGCAACTACGATGCCGCGTTGCTCGCAACCGGTCACCTGGGCTTCGCTCTCGGCTCGACGGCGACGGCGATGGTCAATGTGCAGTCGGTCGCGGCGCGCTTCGGCGAATCGCATCTCGCCTTCCTCGTCATTCCGGTGATGGGCGCGTTCCTGATCGACATCGCCAACGCCCTCATCATTCAGGGCTACCTGATGCTGCCATGGTTCAACTGGTAGCACGCCGGCTGATCCTTGCGTTCGCGCTGCTTGCGGCGCTCGCGCTGGCCGCCTGCGCGCCGCAGCCGGACGCCGAGATCGTGCGCAAGGCGGTGCAGCAGCAACTCGATACGGCGTTCGGCGCGCGCGTGCTGCAGATCGAAAAGTTCAAGCGCGCCGGATCGCAGTCGCTTGCCGGGCGCGACGGCCGGCTCGTCTACTACGACGCTGAGTTGAAGCTTCTGTCCGACTACAACTTCGGCGACTGGGACAAGCACAACGTCGGCACGCTTGCGAACCTGCTCGGCGCCGGACCGAAGGGCATCTTCGGGCTCGGCGCAGACGGCAACCGGCAAGGCGATTCTCTGGGCGTGTACGGCAGCGCCGCCTTCCTTCGCGAAGGCACGAATAGCTGGCGGCTCGTGCCGACCGCCCCGCCACAGGAAGTCGTGGCGACACTGCCGCCGGCCGCCGCCGGCGCCGCCGTGCGGCCACGGCCGAAGGAGGCTCCGCCGCCGACCGAGGCTGAACTTGCGCTCGAAGAGCTGAGAGCGCTGCTGCATTCGCCGACCGGGCCGACGATGTCGACCGCCGAGCGCGATGCGATCGTCACCGAGGCCGCGCAAGCGGCCGTCCGCCAGGCGCGCACAAGCCTCGCGCGCACCGCCGACACGATCGTGCTCGCCGCCGGCCCGCCGAGCGGCGCCTATGAGGAAGTCGCGCGCGCGCTCGCGGCGCGCGCCAAGGCGGCGAGTGTCTCGTTCGAGCTATCCGACGGCAGCGAGGGCAGCGTCGGCAACATCCGCCTGCTCGCGGACGGTGCAGTGCAGTTTGCACTGGTGCAAAACGACATCGCGCTCGCGGCGTTCGAGGGGCGCGGCCGATTCGGCGGCGCAGCGCAGGCCGATCTGCGCGCGGTGGCAAGTCTCTTCCCCGAGGCGGTGCAACTCGTCGTGCGTGCCGACGGGCCGATCAAGCGCGTCGCAGACCTTGCCGGCAGGCGCGTCGATCTGGGCCTCGAGAGCTCCGGGACGCGTGCCAATGCGCTCGCCATCCTCGCCGCGCACGACATCAAGCTCGAGTCGCTTCAAGCGGTTACGGGCGGCACCTTGTCGCAAGCGGCGGGAATGCTCGTAGAGGGCAAGATCGACGCGCTCTTCACGACGGTGCATGCACCCGCGCGGGTGCTGCAACAGGTGGCGGCGAAATCGCGTCTGGCCTTCGTCGATATCCTGCCGACCGATGCGCTGCGCGCCTCCGGGCTCGTGCCCTTGAAGCTGCCGGCGCGTACCTACGCCGGACAGATCGAGCCGGTGCAGACGCTGGCGACGACCGCGCTGCTCGTCACGCGCGGCGACGTCCCCGCAAGCCAGGTCGACGCCATGCTCAAGCTCGTGTTCGAACCTGTGAGCACGCCACGCGGGGAAGGCGCGGCGATGGCGCAGATCGGCACCGGGACTGCGCGCGAAGGCGTGACGATTCCTTTTATGCCTGCCGCGCAGGCCTATCTCGAACGCCATACGCGGAGGTGACCTGATGCACGATCGAACCTTGCATCTGCAGTGCCAGCGGGCGCTGCTGAGTGCGTTGTCCGCAACGCTGCTCGCGTTGTGCGGAATTGCGCAAGCCGCTGACGCCAGCGACGATATCGCGAATGCTCTGGGGCGCGACAGCGAGGTGACGCTTCATCTGCGCAGCTACTACTTTGATCGCCTGAACCCCGGTGAAGTGCAGAACGCGGCCTGGGCGATCGGCGGCTGGGCCGGCTACAAGACCGGCTGGATAGCAGACGCGCTGCAGTTCGG
>JBDTSN010000160.1:0-5643 GCA_039931145.1 Burkholderiales bacterium
CTCATCATGACTACTTCTATGACCCGTCGCGCCGCGACGACCGTACTCTTCTCCGGCCTTCTCGTGCTCGGGGCATGCGCCGCGACGCGAACCTCCGAAGGCACGGGTGGCTACATCGACGACACCGTCATCACCACCAAGGTCAAGGCCGCGGTGCTTGACGACGCGAGCCTGAAGTCGGCCGAGATCAACGTCGAAACGTTCAAGGGCGTAGTGCAGTTGAGCGGCTTCGTCAACTCGCAGGCCGATATCAACCAGGCCGTCAAGGTGGCGCGCGCTGTCGATGGCGTGAAGTCGGTCACCAACAGCATGAAGCTGAAGTGATTTCCATCGCAGGATGGCCGCGCCCTGCGGGTGCGTGGCCCGGCCTGCCAACCCTACCATCCAAAGGAATGACATGAACCATTGCTACAAACTCAAAGCTTCGTTACTGCTCACCGGCTTGCTGTTCTTGCCGCTGGCGCAGGCGGCCAACACGACGAAGGCCGACTACGACGCTGGCAAGACGCGCATTGCCGCGGACTACAAGCTCGATCATTCCGCCTGCGAATCATTGGCTGGCAACGCCAAGGACATCTGCGCCGAACAGGCCAAGGGCAAGCAAAAGGTCGCGATGGCCGAGTTGGAGTACGGGCATTCCGAAACCGCCGGCAATCGCAACAAGGTGCTGGTGGCGAAGGCCGACGCGAACTATGCGGTGGCCAAGGAGCGTTGTGACGACGTCGCCGGCAATGTGAAGGACGTGTGCGTCAAGCAGGCCAAAGCAACCCACGTTTCTGCACTGGCCGACGCCAAGATGGGCAAGCAGATCACCGAGGCGCGCACCGACGCCGCGGATGAAAAGCGCGACGCCGACTACAAGGTGGAGCTCGAGAAGTGCGATGCCACCGCCGGCGAAGCCAAGAGCCAATGCGTTGACGCCGCCAAGGCGAAGTTCGGCAAGAGCTGAAGCACGACAAGCGCGCCTGGTGGCCGCTGCTGCTTTTCGCAGCGGCGGCCGTTGGCGCGTGTGATTCGCCTGCAGGGCCGGCGACCGCCATGCCGGCCGATGCGGCATCGGACGCCGTCTCGACGAGCACCGAATCGATCTACTCACTGACAAATCGACGTAACACGCCATGAGCATCGGCCCTGCGCCCAACATGCTGGCGTCGTACCTCATCGGCTGCTCGCACCTGCAAGCAGCCGCTCGCTCACCTAAAGAAGGACCATCATGTCAACGACCCGCACCGAATACATCGAGAAGATGAAGCGCCAGCTCGACGCCCTGAACGCGAACATGGATTCGCTCGAGACCAAGGCGAGCGTTGCCAAGGCCGACGCGCGGGAAAAGTACAAGGCGGAGATGACCAAACTGCGCCATCAATCGAAGCTCGCCGCTGCCAAGCTAGAGGAAGTCTCGGCCGCCGGCGAAGACGGCTGGGACAAGATGGTTGCGGAAATGGAAAAAATGCGCGACGCCTTCATCCATTCCTTCAACTACTTCAAGTCCCAGATCTGAGCATGGCCATCGGCCTTGCTTCGATACGCGGCCCTTCCCGAACTTCCCGAACGACACAGTGAGACAGCGTGTCATGGGCGGGCACGCGCCGCATCGCGCCGGCGCGTGTAGACCCGCATCAGCGGTTGGCCGCTGAGGCCGTGCACGACGACGGACGCAGCAACAGTCCACAGCGTCAGAGAAACGAGCATCTGCGCAGTTTCCCCGCCGACGCCGGAGCGCAGCGCGAGCAGAAGGTAGAACAGCGATCCGATGCCGCGGATGCCGAACCAGCCGATCATCAGCGCCTGCAGGGGTTGCAGCCGCGCTCCGGGGATCGCAAGCGCAGCCGAGAGCGGCCGCAAGACGAGCAACACCAACGGCACGAACCAACCGATCGCGGGCAAGGGCGCGCAGTACCACAGCATGGCGCCGACAACCAGCACGAGAGTCAGTTCCGCCACCTTCTCGATCTGCTCGTTGAAGGTACGCACGGACCCGTGCAGCGTCGCGCTCGCATGCCCCGGATCGCGGGCCAGCGTTTCGTAGGAGTGGCCCTCGACACTGCGCGAGGGCGCCAGCGGCGGCGTATCGCTGCGGGGCTGCTCACGAACGCGCCGAAGCGCCAGCCCGGCAGCGAAGACGGACAGGAAGCCCGAAGCGAGGGCGAACTGCGCGACGCCGAAGGACAGACCGATGAGGCCCAGGCTCAGGAACTCGTCGAGCCCCAAGGCCTCGGCGTGGCGGCTTCGCAGGTAGACCACCAGCCGCCCGGTAAGCGCGCCCAGCGCGCCGCCGATCGCCAGACCGGCCAGCGTCGACCACAGCAGGTCCATCGCCCACCAGTGCCACAAACCGGCGCCCAACTCGTGCAGGTCGAGCAAGCCCAGGCCGAGCATCACGAAGGGGAAGGCGGTGCCGTCGTTCAGTCCGCCTTCGGCGGCCAGGCTGAAGCCGAGCCGGTCGGGGCGCTCGCCGGGCTCCGAGGGTAGCCCCGAGGCGAGCACCGGATCGGTCGGTGCGAGGATGGCGCCGAGCACGATGGCGGCGCCGAGCGGAAGTTGCAGCCACCAGACGCCGACGGCCGCGACCATCGCCACCATCGCGCACATCGACAGCGAAGCCAGCCGCAGCGGCACCCACCAGCGTCGGTCTCGCATCGGCACGCCCAGGCGCAAGCCGACTGCGAACAGTGATACGACGAGCGCGACTTCGGCGAGCGTCTCGAGTGCGCCGGTCTCGGTAAACGGGTCGGGTTGCAGGACGTTGCCGAACAGCGGGCCGAGCAGTACGCCGACGACGAGGTAGAGCATTGCGGCCGTCAGCGGCATGCGCTTGAGCAGCGTTCCCACCAGCGCCATGGTGACCATCAGCGCGCCAAGCAGCACCGACCAGGCGGCCAGCGTCATGCGCAGTGCGTCACGCTGCAAGCCGGCGTCGAGGCGTGATCCTCACGCCAGACCTACCCACCTTCGCGCAACGGTGGATTCGGTTGCAACAAGCACTTCTTTCGCTCGGCTTCCTCGGGCAGCGCGTTGCAGCGCAAGGCCGATCTCGCGTAGTCGGCCGTCGCGGTGCGGCGCAACTCAGCCGTTCGCACGGCGCCGTTGAGCACGTTCACGTAGCCGGACAGCAGACCCGCTGCGGCGAGGGCCGCAAGGATCATCAGCCAGCCCGTCACCAGGGTGACCCCGCGGGCCACTCGCAACGTCACGGTGCGGGCTCAGTTCTTTCGGCCACCGAAGAGCAGCAGTGCGCCGCCGATCACGATCGCGCCAACACCGGCCCAGACCGGCACGTTGACCGTCTGCTTCTCCGCGACCGACATATGGAGCGGGCCGATCGTGGCCTCGTGCGTTTCGCGCGTGTAGCTGAAGCCGCCGTAAGCGAGCGCCAGTACGCCGGCAACGATCAGCACGAGGGCTGCCATCTTTACACCATTCATGACGTCTCCAGTGGTTGTGGCGCCGATGATAGGCGGCCCGTGCGCGTCGGTCTGTTCGCTGCCACACGCACCGCGCGCGGACGCACGACGTTGCATGTTCCCTAAACGACCGTTGCGTCGAGCACCGGCACCGGCGCCGGCACCGCCGCGGCCCCACGCGCGCCGTCTGCCTGGATGACGAGATGGCCCGGTGCGCTAACGCCATCCGCCAGGGTCATCCACTCGCCGACACCCAGCGGTAGCGCACCCGCCGCAAGTGCCGATGCGATGGCCGCTTCAGCACTTGCGGCGCAGACGATGAACAGATGCTCGGACCCACCATGCCGCAGACGCAGACGCACCTCGGGCCAGTGGCTCGGCAGACAAGGCCGGACGCAGGCCCGGCCGTTCTTCACCCGCAACCCGCAGATCGATTCCACTGCCGCGCGGTGCATCCATGCGGCCGAGCCGGTGTACCAGCTCCATCCGCCGCGGCCGACGTAGGGCGGCTGCGAGTACACATCGCCGGCCATCACGTAGGGCTCGATTTCGTAGGCCACTGAGAGCTGCGGATTCGCCGCCCGGTGCGCCGGGCTCAAGAGCTTGAACAGGCGCCAGGCACCGTCGGCGTCGCCGAGTGCGGCGCGCGCCATCAGCGCCCACACGCCGGCGTGTGAATACTGCCCGCCGTTTTCGCGCACGCCCGGCGGATAGGCCTGGATGTAGCCGGCCTCGGGCTGGGCCTCGGCCAGCGGCGGGTCGAGCAGACGCACAACTCTCTGTTCCTCGTCGACCAGCAGCCGGCCCGCGGACGCCATGGCGCGACGCTGCCGGGCCGGCGAGGCAGCCCCCGAGAGCACGCTCCAGGCCTGCGCAATCAGGTCGATGCGGCACTCGGCGTTGGTGTGCGAACCGAGCGGCGTGCCGTCGTCGAAGAAGGCGCGCACGAACCACTCACCGTCCCAGGCCGCGCCTTGCAGCGCGCGGCGCCAACCGCGCGCCGCCGCCTCCCAGGAAAGCACACGCTTCGTGTCGCCCCGCGCGCGGGCAAGCGGTGCGAACTGCGCCACCACATGGCACACGAACCAGCCGAGCCACACCGATTCACCGCGCCCCTCGTGGCCGACGCGGTTCATGCCGTCGTTCCAGTCGCCGCTGCCCATCAACGGCAGGCCGTGGGCGCCGACGGCGAGGCTGCGGTCGATCGTCATTGCGCAATGCTCGTACAGGCTCGCGCTGCGCTCGCTGGTGCGTGGCACGTCGTAGAGATCCTCCGCGCCTGCGGCGATCGGCTCGCCTTCGAGAAACGGCACCACCTCGTCGAGCACGGCGGTATCGCCGCTGACATCGACGTAACGCGCCGCAGCTTCGGGCAGCCAGAGCAGATCGTCGGACATGTGGGTGCGCACGCCGGCGCCGGTGGGCGCGTGCCACCAGTGCTGCACGTCGCCTTCGACGAACTGGCGCGACGCCGACAGCAGCAACTGCGCGCGCAGCAGCTGCGGCGCGCTGACGGCCAGCGCCATCGTGTCCTGCAACTGATCACGAAAGCCGAAGGCGCCGCCGGCCTGATAAAAGCCGGCGCGCGCCCAGAGCCGGCAGGCGATGGTCTGGTACAGCAACCAGCGGTTGACGAGCACGTCGAACAAGGGGTCGGGTGTCTGCACCGTCACGCCGCCGAGCCGTTCGTCCCAGCGCTTGCGGACGTCGGCCTCGCGCTGCACTGCGGATGGCGACAGGGCCCCTTGCGACAGTGCTGTTCTCGCGAGCGCCCGCGCGGCAGCCGGCGTGGCACCGTGGCCGAGCGTGAACACGCATTCGGCGCGTTCGCCCGCGGCGAGACTCAGCGTTGCCGAGGCGGCGGCGCAGGGGTCGAGGCCGGCCCCGGCGCGTTGGCCGAAGTGGTCGGGCACGACGCGGCGGCCGCGCGCGTCGAACAGTTCGCGCCGGTCGCAGGTCCAGTCGTCCATCTCGGCAGCGAGCGACGGCGAGCACTGCAGGCCGAAGAAGGCGGTGCTTCCACCGAAGCCGGCGTGCGCATCGCTTTGCGTCGCCAGCAGCACGTCGACCGGTGCAGCCGATGCGTGCCCCGCGCCGAGCGTCTCGAACGCCGTGCGTACCGACTGCCGGTCCGTGCGCCGTTCGCCGAGCAGCCATTCGCACACGCCGATCACTCGCAAGCGCAGCGTGCGCGTGCCATGCTGGCGCAGCGCGATGCGCACCTGCTTCAGCGAGCGCG